>NZ_RAWC01000134.1:0-24493 GCF_003611685.1 Corallococcus sp. CA049B
CAGCGTGCCGGTGGCCCGGCCGTCGAAGCAGTACACGGTGGAGCAGTTCATGGGGTCCACGGACGTGATGGCCCCGGTCTTCACGTCGGACGGCAAGCAGCTGCTCTTCTCGTCGAACGCGTCCGGCATCTTCAACGTGAACAGCGTGCCGGTGGACGGCGGTAGGCCCACCGCGCTGACGCGCTCGAAGACGGACAGCATCCGGGTGGTGGGGGCCTTCCCGCGCGACCGCCGCTTCCTCTTCGAGCGCGACCAGGGCGGCAATGAGCAGTCGCACGTCTACGTGCGCACGCCGGACGGCAAGGAGAAGGACCTCACGCCCATGAAGCAGGGCGTGGCCCACTTCCTGGGCTTCAGCCACGACGACAGCGCGTTCTACATCACCACCAACGAGCGCGACCCGGGCGCCATGGACGTGTACCGCCATGACGCGAAGACGTACGCGCGCACGCTCCTGGTCCAGAACGACAAGGGGTTCACCGTCTCCGCCGTGGCCCCGGACGAGAGCTGGGTGGCGCTGGAGGAGGCGGTCACCACGTCGGATGGCAACGTGTGGCGCTACGACGTCGCGACGAAGGCGCTGAAGAACCTCACGCCCCACACGGGCTCGGCCAGCTACCGCGTAGGAGACATCCACCCCGGCACCGGGGAGCTGTACGTCATCACGGACGACGGCTCGGAGTTCACCCGGGTGGTGCGCCCGGCGAAGGAGGCTGGCAGGTGGGAGGACGTGGAGAAGGCGGACTGGGACATCATCGACACCTCATTCTCGCACATGGGGGCGTTCCGCGTCTCCCTCATCAACGTGGACGCCGGCATCGAGGTGCGCCTGCACGACGTGAAGGCCGGCACCCAGGTCCCGCTGACGCAGCTGCCCGCCGGGATGATCTCCGGCGTCGTCTTCTCCCGTGACGAGAAGCAGCTGGCGGTCCAGCTGGAAACGGACCGCACCTCCGCGAACCTCCATGTCCTGGACCTGGCCACGAAGAAGACCCGGCGCGTGACGGACACGATGAGCCGCCAGCTGGACCCGGAGGACCTGGTGGACGCGCAGGTGGTGCGCTTCAAGTCCTTCGACGGGATGGAGATCCCCAACCTGCTCTTCAAGCCGCACCAGGCGACGGCGGAGCACAAGGCCCCCGCCATCGTCTACGTGCACGGCGGCCCGGGCGGCCAGACGAGCCGGGGCTACAACAACTTCGTCCAGTACCTGGTGAACCACGGCTACGTGGTGCTGGGCATCAACAACCGGGGCAGCGCCGGCTACGGCAAGACGTTCCTGAAGGCGGACGACCAGAAGCACGGCAAGGATCCGCTGCGCGACTGCGTGGAGGCGCGCAAGTACCTGGCGAGCCTGCCGTACGTGGACGGCTCGCGCGTGGGCATCCTCGGCGCCAGCTACGGTGGCTACATGGTGCTGTCGGCGCTCACCTTCCACCCGGACGCCTTCGACGTGGGCGTGGACGTCTTCGGCGTGTCCAACTGGCTGCGCACGCTCCAGAGCATGCCGCCCGAGTGGGGCGCCTTCCGTCAGGCCATGTTCCAGGAGGTGGGCGACCCGGAGAAGCAGGAGGCGATGCTCAAGGAGATCTCCCCCCTCTTCCACACGGAGCGCATCCAGAAACCACTGTTCGTCGTGCAGGGCGCCAACGACCCTCGCGTCCTCCAGGCGGAGTCGGACGACATCGTCGCGGCGGTGAAGAAGAACGGCGTGCCCGTGGAGTACCTGCTGCTCCCCGACGAGGGCCACGGCTTCAGGAAGAAGAAGAACGAGGCGGAGGTGGACCGGCGCGTCCTGGAGTTCCTCGACCGCTACCTGAAGCCCGCCACCGCCACGGCGGCCCCCAAGCCCTGAGGGGCGCTTTACAGTATCTGCATATGCAGTTATTTCTCCCGGCATGACGACTCCCGTCCACCGGCGTTGCGTCCTGCTGTCCGTGCTGTTGGGGCTGTCCCTGGGGTGCGCCACCGCGCGTCCCCAGGCCGCCCCGGTTCCAGTGGAGGCACCCGTCGCGCTGGTGGCGCAAGAGGCGGACGCGGTCTTCACCGGCCACCGCTTCCAGGACGGAACGGTGCTGCCGGAGGTGCGCATCCACTACGCGACGCTGGGCACGCCGCGCCGGGACGCCTCCGGTGCGGTGACGAACGCGGTGCTGCTGCTGCACTGGACGAGCGCGAGCGGCGAGGTGCTGCGGAGCAGGTCCTTCCAGGACGCGCTGTTCGCGCCGGGCCGTCCGCTGGACGCGACGAAGTACTTCCTCATCTTCCCGGACAGCGTGGGCCACGGCCGCTCCAGCAAGCCGAGCGACGGCCTGCGCATGAAGTTCCCGGCCTACGGCTACCGGGACATGGTGGAGCTCCAGCACCAGCTCGTCACCCGGACGCTGGGCATCCGGCGCCTGCACGCCATCGTGGGCCTGTCCATGGGCGGCATGAACGCGTGGCAGTGGAGCGAGCTGTACCCGGACGCGGTGGAGGGCGTGATGCCCATCGTGTCGCTGCCCACGCGCATCGCGGGACGCAACCTGCTGTGGCGGCGCTTCGTGTCGGGGCAGATCCGCGACGACCCGGAATGGAAGGACGGCCTCTACACCGCGCCGCCCCGGGGCTGGCTGGAGGCGTTCCCGGTCTTCCGGATGATGCTGGACGGGGTGCCGCACCTGCAGGCCGCGCTCCCGGATGCGCAGGCGGCGGATGCCTTCATCGCGACGGCGCGGGCACAGGCGGCGGGCATGGATGCCAATGACATCCTGTACTCGCTGGAGTCCTCGCGGGACTACGACCCGGAGGGCGCGCTCGGGAACATCCGGGCCCGCGTGTTCGCGCTCAACTTCTCCGACGACGAGTTCAACCCCGTCTCCCTGCGCACGCTGGAGACGTTGATGCCGAGGGTGAAGCGCGGCCGCTTCGTGGTGCAGGAAGGCAGCGCGACTTCCTTCGGCCACTTCACCCAGGCACACCCGGAGCTGTGGGCGGATCAGGTCGCCGCGTTCCTGAAGTTCCTCGAGGAGGGGTGAGCCGTGGGGATGCGCTCAGCGTCCGCTACGGCGAGCCTTGCCCTTGGGAACCGGAGGGGCCTCGGCCGCGGCCTCGGGTTCACCCAGTCCCGTCCGGGAGACAGCGGCCAGCAGGTCGCGCAGCGCGGAGGCCTGGGTGTCGCCCACGGCGCGCTCGAAGTCCGCCTGGGCGCGCAGCCACAGGGGCCGGGCCTTGCGGTAGACGCCCTGCCCTTCCGGAGTGATGGCGATGGCGCGCTGGCGCCGGTCGGTGCGGCCCACCTCCAGCACCACGAAGCCGTCCTTCAAGAGGGGCTTCAGGTTGTGGGTGAGCGTGGACGGGTCCATGACGAGCTGTTCCGCCAGCGCGTTCACGGTCAGCGGGCCCTGGGTCTGGACGCGGTGGAGGATGGAGTACTGCGTCGTCCGGATGCCGCTGGGCGCGAGCACCTGATCATAGAACTGCGTGACATGGCGGCTGGCCTGCCGCAGCGCCAGGCAGTTGCAGAGGGTGCGCTGGAGATCGTCTTGGGACATCGCTGCCGGGAAGTATACGTGGGCCCGGGCGTGCCCGCTTGAAGGAGCCACCGTCATGAGGGCACACCGGTTTCATTATGCGTGGGTGATGGCCGCGGCCATCTTCGTGGTGCTCCTGTGCGCGGCGGGCGTGCGGGCGACGCCCAGCGTCTTCAACGTTCCCCTGGAGCGGGAGTTCGGCTGGAGCCGGGCCCTCGTCTCCTCGGCCGTGTCGGTGAACCTGGTGCTCTACGGGCTGGTGGGGCCGTTCGCCGCGGCGCTGATGCAGAAGTTCGGCATCCGGCGCACGACGCTCGTGTCCCTCTGCATCATCGCGATGGGAGTCGCGCTGACGAACTTCATCCGCGCGCCATGGCAACTGCTCCTCTTCTGGGGCGTGCTGGTGGGGCTGGGCACGGGGACGACGGCGATGGTGCTGGGCGCCACGGTGGTGCAGCGCTGGTTCGTCGCGAGGCGAGGCCTGGTGATGGGCGTGCTGACCGCGAGCACGGCCACGGGGCAACTGGTGTTCCTGCCGCTGCTGGCGATGCTGGTGGAGCACCACGGCTGGCGCGTCGTGTCCTTCACGGTGGCGGGCGTGGTGGCGTGCGTGATTCCGCTGGTCGCATGGCTCGTGCGCGACCGGCCGTCGGACGGGGGGCTGAAGCCCTACGGGGCCGCGCCGGAGGACGAGGAGGTGAAGCCGTCCAGCGTCAATCCCCTGGCCAACGCGCTGGGGGCGCTGGGGCGGGCTTCGCGCAAGCGGGACTTCTGGCTGCTCGCGGGGAGCTTCTTCATCTGCGGCGCGACGACGAACGGGTTGGTGGGCACGCACCTGATTCCGGCGTGCATGGACCACGGCATCCCGGAGGTGCGGGCGGCGGGGTTGCTCGCGCTGATGGGCATCTTCGATTTGGTGGGCACGACGGCGAGCGGCTGGATGTCGGACCGCTTCGACAACCGCTGGCTGTTGTTCTGGTACTACGGCCTGCGGGGGCTGGCGCTGCTCTACCTGCCGAGCGCCTTCGAGATGTCCCTCTTTGGCCTGCCGCTCTTCGCGGTGTTCTACGGCCTGGATTGGATCGCCACGGTGCCGCCGACGGTGCGTCTGACGACGCAGACGGTGGGCGCGGAGGACGGCCCCATCGCCTTCGGCTGGGTGGTGGCCGCGCACCAGGTGGGCGCGGGACTGGGAGCGCTGGGCGCGGGCGTCATCCGCACGTCGCTGGAGACATACACGCCCGCCTGGGTCGTCGCGGGCGTCATCTGCCTCGCGGCGGCGCTGGTGGTGCTGCGCATCGGGCGTGGCGCTGGTTCATCACCGCCGGTGGTGGACGCGCCCGCGACGCACTGAAGGACGTCTGCGGCCCTGCTTGCCTGTCAGGACTGAATTTCCGCCGCCGTCGCTGGGAGCGAAAGGAGCGGTCCCGATGCGCCAGGCGACGAAGCAGGCCCCGATGAACCTCAAGCACCTGAATCCTTCCGGTCACGGCATCGACGCGGCCTCGCGTCCCAGCCCGGTGACCGCTCCTTCCACGTGCCGCTGGCGGGACTTCGCGTCCTTTCGCCTCGCCTCGCCCGGCTCCTGAAGGCGTCACGCCCGTCCCTGACGCGGCATGCCCCTGGAGGCCGGGCCCCCGACACAGGGGACCCGGCCTTCTTCACGTCCGGGCTCCCGCTCACCTTCCGCTTCCCATCTCCACCCATAGGCCGCGCACCGGGTGCAGTCCGAACTCCAAATCCGGACGAGCAGGGTTCGACTCCCTGGCGGCCTGTCCCGCCCGAAAGGCCCCGTGTCATGGAAACGCTGGTGCTGAGCCAGTCCTATGAACCCGTCGCACGCATCCCGTGGCAACGCGCCGTCATGCTGCTCGTCCAGGGCAAGGTGGAGGTCGTCGAGGAGTACGAAGACCGCGTCATCCGCTCGGTGACGGTGGAGCTGCGCATGCCGTCCGTCATCCGCTTCGTGCGAGCCCTGTGGAAGGGGCCGCGCGGCGTGCGCTTCAGCCGCGAGAACGTCTACCAGCGCGACCAGTGCCGCTGCCAGTACTGCGGCCGGAAGGTGACCCGTCCGGAGGCCACGTACGACCACGTGCTGCCGCGCGCGCAGGGTGGCCGCACGAGCTGGGACAACATCGTCATCGCCTGCGTGCCCTGCAACCAGAAGAAGGGCAACCGCACCCCGGCGCAGGCGCGGATGACGCTGCGCACCGTGCCCGCGAAGCCGAAGCGGCTGCCGGACGCACTGGTCGTGTCGTTCCTCGTGGAGAAGGGCCTGCCCCTGTCCTGGCGCAAGTTCCTGAGGGACGTGGCCTACTGGCACACGGAGCTGGAAGCGTAAGGTCCTGGCCCACGCGGATGGGCCGGGACTTCGCTTCCGCGCCGCAACGGTTAGAGTGCCGCACGTCGAGGGGGCGTTCCGGACCACACCATGGCGACGAGGAAGAACGAAGACCAGGAGCGGCTCATCGACCGCGACCTCACCGCGATGGCGCGCGAGGGAAAGCTGCCGGCCGCCCACGGCGTGGACACCTCCGTGACGGAGGTGCTGGGGCTGCTGGCGCGCGGAGGCAAGCACCCGCTGCTGGCGGGCGAGCCCGGCGTGGGCAAGAGCGCGCTCGTGCAGGAGGTGGCCCGCCGCATCGCGGAAGGGCGCGTGGACGGGGACCTGGCCCAGGCCCGGCTCGTGGAGGTGTCCGTCGCGAACATCCTGGCGCGCAGCACCCAGCGCCAGGCGGCCGAGTCCTTCGAGGAGCTGCTCACCCACCTGGGCCGCCACCCCTGCCCCATCGTCTACATCCGCGACCTGCCGGTGGCCCTGGGCGGCCCCCTGGCCCCGGTGGCCGTGCGCGCGCTGCGCACCGGCGGCCTGCGCTTCATCTTCGAGACCGAACCCAAGCGCGTGCAGGAGCTGCTGCGCGCCGATGAAGCCCTGGCCGAGCGGCTCCACCTGCTGCCGCTGAACGAGCCACCGCTGGAGAAGGCGCGCTGGATCGTCGGCCGCGTGGCGGAGGAGCTGGAGCGCGAGCTGCGGCTGCCCATCGACCCGGCCGCGTGCGACCTGGCGCTGCGGCTGTCCGCGAAGTTCCTGCTGGCGCAGCACATGCCGCGCAAGGCCATCGAGCTGCTCAAGGAGACGGCGGCGGAGGCCGCGGGCGTGGCGCGCGACCACGTGGGGCCGGAGGACGTGCTCACCCGCTTCTGCGCCGCCACGCGCCTGCCCCGCTTCGTCGTGGACGACGCGATGCCGCTGGACCTGGAGGAGACGGAGCGCTTCTTCGGAGAGCGGCTGCTCGGCCAGACGGACGCGGTGGCCGCGGTGCTGCGCTCGGTGGCGCTGCTCAAGGCGGGGCTCAACGACCCGCGCCGCCCGCTGGGCGTGTTCCTCTTCGCCGGGCCCACGGGCGTGGGCAAGACGCAGCTGGCGAAGCTGCTGGCGGAGTACCTCTTCGGCTCCGCCGACAGGCTGGTGCGCCTGAACATGGCGGACTACCCCAACGACGGCGACGAGAGCGTCCCCTTCGGCGCGTCGTGGGCGCCCGCGCTGGAGACGCGGCGCGGAGAGCTGTCCGCGCTGCTCGACGGCAAGGTGTTCACCGTGCTGCTGCTGGACGAGTTCGAGAAGGCCGCGCGCAGCGTGCACGACCGCTTCCTCCAGCTCTTCGACGAGGGCACCTTCGTCAACGGCGCGGGCGAGGCGGTGTCGTGCAACAACACGCTCATCGTGGCCACGTCCAACGTGGGCTCGGAGGTGTACCGCGAGGCGGGCCTGGGCTTCGCGGCGCACAAGCGCGCCGAGGAGCAGGTGTCGGAGGTGGACCGCCGCATCGCGGAGGCCTTCCGTCCGGAGTTCCTCAACCGCTTCGACGCCATCTGCCACTTCCATCCGCTGTCTCGCGTGGACATCCGCAAGATTGCCCAGCGTGAGGTGGGCCGCGTGCTGGAGCGCGAGGGCATCCGCGCCCGCGCGCTGGACGTGGAGGTGACACCGGAGGTGGTGGACCGGCTGGTGGAGCGCGGCTATTCGCCGCAGTTCGGCGCGCGCTACCTGCAGCGTGAAATCGAGAAGACGCTCACCGCGGCGCTCGCGGTGGAGATCGCGCGCAGGCCCCTGCCGCCGGGCACGCCCGTGCGCGTGGAGGCCCGTCCGGGAGGCCGCGTGGTCGCGGTCGCGGAGCCCGTGCCACCGCCTCGTGAGGTGACGGCGCAGCTGCTGTTGCCCACGCCGAAGGCCGCGGCGGTGAAGCGCCGGCTGGACCGCAAGTCGCTGCTGTTCGAGATGGACCGGCTGGTGGGCCGTGCCCGCGCGCTCGCCGAGTCCACGGGGCGGACGGAGCTGGAGCAGCGCCGCGCGGCGCTGCTCGCGGAGACGCAGGCGCCCAACCTCTGGGACGACTCGCTGCGCGCGGCGGACGTCCTCCGCGCCTTCCGCACGGTGGAGGCGCAGCTGGGAGAGCTGGACCGCCTGGAGGCCGCGTGCCAGTTCGGGCGCCGGCTGGTGCGCGAGGCGAAGAACGAGGTGCAGCTGGGCTCCGCCGCGAAGCAGGTGGAGGAGGTCGCTCGCGAGGTCCAGATGGCGGAGGCGCTGCGGGCCGCCGGGGCCACGACGTTGGACAACGAGGCGCTGGTGGACATCTGCGCCAGCGACGCGTCGGAGCAGCAGGAAGCGTGGGTGCAGGAGCTGGCCACCATGTACCTGGGCTGGGCGCAGCGCCGGGGCTACGAGGCCACCGCCGTCGCGGAGGCGGACGCCCCCGCGCGCGTGGTGGTGCGCATCGCCGGGCCGGGCGCGTATGGGTTCCTCGCGGGCGAGGCGGGGCTGCACCGCCGCCTGGAGGACGAGAAGCGCCAGCGCGCGTACGTGCGCGTGCACCGGGGCGGACCGCTGGAGGAGGTGGAGCGGGAGCTGCTGGTGCTGGAGGGCCGGCCGGTGAAGAGCCGCGAGGGCGAGTACCTCCAGCGCGTGCGCAACGAAGTCACCGCGAAGGACGAGGCCACGGGCCGCGTGCTCACGCTCATTGGCGCCGGGGAGCTGGACGAGCTCAAGGGCATCGCCGCGCGCGTCGTCGCCGGCCAGGGCGCCAGCACCGACGAGGCCCGCCGCTACTTCCTGGGCCGAGGAGCGCGAGTGGAGGACCCGCGCACGGGCGCGGGGACGCCCCGCGTGAAGGACGTGATGCGCGGCGAGCTGGACGTGTTCATCGCCGCGTGGATCTCCCGTCCGCCGCCGGAGGGCTCCACGCCGATGTCCTGAGCCGTCAAGGCAGGTCGCCCTGGGCCACGCCCAGGCGTATGGCCTCCGCGAGCACGTCCAGGCCCTGCGCGGTGTTGATGCGGGAATGGGACGTGGCGCCGCTGACCACCTGCACGGCTCCGCCCAGCACGAAGGGCAAGGGCCGGCGTCCCAGCCGCATCAGCCGCTCGTCGTAGAACGCGGCCGGGGCGCGCTCACGCACCAGGCGCGCCAGGGCCACCATGTTCGCGGTGCGCGACGGCTGCATCGCGGGCCCCAGGCACGAGAAGTCGAACCCCAGCTCCGGCAGCACGGCGCCCCTGCCGTCGCGGTCGAAGACGAAGACGACCTGCGACGTCTCCTCTTGAGAACCGCGCACGCTCTTCTCCGACGTCTTCGTCATCTTCAGGCCCCCCGTGATGAGGGCCGTGCCCAACGCCACCTTCGTCGTCTTCTCCGTGTGCTCGCTCTGCGTGCGCAGGGACGACGCGCCCCGGAGGATGACCGTCACGTCCTCCCAGGCCATGGTGAGCGGCGCGCCCGCGCGAGGCGTGAACGTCGCCTGCGCCGCGCCGAACGTCACGGTGCGCGCCGTGACGCGCTCCGCGACCTCCGACTCGTCGATGGCGAGCGCCGCGAGCCCCGCGTCCCGGAGGGTCTTCACCAGGGCATCCGCCGCATCGGGGGCCAGGCGTGCAATCAGGGCGGGAGGCTCGGGGGCCAGCCGCATGCGGGCCTCCGCCGGGGCCATGCCCGCCGCGGCGGCGAGAACCTGGGCGGCTTCCGGAACCTCACCCGCAGGACGAACGAGCGCGACGATCTTCATGGCGTTTTCCACCCCTGGCGCTGAGCGCCGCCATCCTCGCGCGAAAGCAAGGTGGCGCGCATCCGAACCCTGGAGTGGCGGGGACATTCCCCCGTGCGGTGGACAAACGCTCAGTCGAGCAGGTGCGGGTTGCGAAGCAGCAGCACCCCGGCCTGCACGGTGGCGGTGTAGCCATTGAGCTTGCCGGTGCGCACCAGCTCGCTCACGTCGCGCACGCCGGTCTCCGAGAGGACGCGGTCCACCACGCCCTCACCCTGGTTGTAGGCCGCGAGCGCGAGCCGCCAGTCGCCGTAGCGCTCATACAGCGCCTGGAAGAGGGCCGCGGCGGCCTCTGTCTCCCGCGCCACGTCCAGCCGCTCGTCGCGTCCCGCCTCCACCTTCAGGCCGTAGCGGCGCGCCGTCTCCGGAATGAACATCCACACGCCCGCGCCCCTCGGCCCCGGCGCCATCGACGGCTCGCGGGATGTCTCCGGCAGGTTGCTCACCGCCGACTCCACCATCGCCACCGCGAGCAGCCCCTCCGGCAGGGCGCGCGAGCGCAGCGTGCCCGTCATCGCCTCGCGGTGCTCCTGGAGGTTCGCCAGCGCCTTGCGCATGAAGTCGCGCCCCTTCCGCGTGGTGACGAACGTGTTGAGCTGTTCCACCACGGCGGCATCCACCACCACCGGCAGGTCCCCCGCCTTCTGCCCCGCCTCCGCCAGCGCACGCGCCTCCGTCAACGACACCGCGCGCCCCCGCACCGTGCCCTGCGCCCACAACGCCAGCGGCGCGAGCACCAACGCCAGCGACAACGACAGCCCCAGGGTGCGCACGGAGCTACGGGGACGAGGCTGGAACAGCATGTGGATCCTCCTGACGGTGGGGTGGGACATGCCGGTGACACCGGCGGGAAGAGAAAAGGCGGAAGGGACACGCAGCGACGCCTGCAACAGGCACCGCGCATACGCCTCCGCGGACACGCGCTTCACCGTGACGAGCGCCTCGTCACAGGCGAACTCCTGACGCTCCGCCAACCACCGCGAGAACGCCCGGCCGAACGGATTCCAGAAGAAGGCGCTGTCGAACCCCAGCCGCGCATAGGCAAACACCGTGTCCCGCTGCCGGTGGTGTTGCAGCTCGTGCCGCACCGTGAGCCGGAGCGCCTCCGGGTCCTCCAACACTTCAGCGGGAACCACCGCCCACGCGCCGCCGCCGGGGAACCACACGGAGAACGCGCCGTCCGCCGCGTCCCCCAGCACCACGCGCACCCGGCCCACGCGGCGAAGCACGGGCAGCGTCTCCAGCTTCCTCCGCAAGCGCGCATACCGCCGCAGCTCCCACGCCAGGAACGCCAACGCCCCCACGCCCACCAGCCCCACCCCGACCCTCGCCCACGGCAGGCCCGCGCCCGGGGACCGCGTCTCCGGCACGGCGCCAGGCACGGGCCGCGCTTCGACAGGCGCCAGCGGCGCGGCGTAGCCCACCAGGGAGCGCTCGAACTTGAAGAGCGGCGCCGACGGCATCCACTCCCGCGCCGCGAGCGCCATGAACGGCAGGAGCACCGCCAGCCCCAGCGTCACCCGCCCCACGCGCAGCGTCTGCCGCGCGTCCAACCTCCGCTCCATCCCCGACGCCAGCGCCGCGCGCAAGAGCCCGAAGCCCACCGCCACCAGCACCGCCGCCGTGAGGTACGCGGCCAGCACGTCCCGGAACGCGGCGCTCATCCCCGGCCTCCCTTGCGGCCCAGCAGCTTGCGGATCTGCTCCACCTCCTCCGGGGACAGCGGCACCGCCTCCACCAGCCGCGCCACGAGCGACGACGGAGTCCCGTCGAACACCGTCGCCACCAGGTGGCGCACGCTCTGGGCCTCGTAGGCCTCGCGAGACAGCCGCGCCGAGTACAGGTGCCCCCGCCCCTCCTTGCGGCTCTGCACCACGCCCTTCTGCTCCAGGATGCGCAGCACCGTGGACACCGACGTGTAGGCCAGCTTGCGCTCCGGCGGCAGCGCCTCGAGCACGTCCGCCACGCTCACCTCTCCCAGCTTCCACACGAGCTGCATCAGCTCCAGCTCCACGGGCGTGAGCAGCTTGGACTCCTCGACGGACGGCGGCTTCGTCACGGGCAGGGCCTCCCCGGCTTAGAACTAAATCCTTAGTTCAAACACAACTAAGCCTTTAGTTTGAATCCGTCAAGCAGGCGGGCGGTGGCTCGCGGTGGTGGGGTGTGCGGATTCCCACGCACAGGAGGGGCCAGGCCCTTACACTTCCGGGCACATGCTCCACGTCATTCCTCTGGGCGGCCTTGGCGAAATCGGCCTCAACGCCATGGTGCTCGCCTGTCGTGGGGAGATGCTGCTCATCGACGCCGGTTTGATGTTCCCCTCGGCGGGAATGCCCGGCGTGGACATCATCGTCCCGGACTTCACTCACCTGCGGCGCAACGCGGCCCAGCTCAAGGGCGTGCTCCTCACGCACGGCCACGAGGACCACATCGGCGCGCTCCCCTACCTGCTGGGCGACGTGCCCGTCCCCATCTACGGCACGCGCTTCACGCTCGCGCTCGCGCGTCAGCGCCTGGAGGAATTGGGCGTGAAGGCGGACCTGCGCGAAATCGAGCCGCGCACGCCCTTCCCCGTGGGCAGCGTCTTCAACGTGGAGGCCACGCGCGTGACGCACACCGTGCCGGACGCGGTGGGCTTCATCGTGCGCTCGCCCGAAGGCACCGTCATCCACACCGGCGACTTCAAGCTGGACCCGGACCCCATCGACGGGCTCAAGACGGACCTGGAGCGCTGGGGCGAGGCGGGCGACGAAGGCGTGCTGTGCCTGCTGTCGGACTCCACCAACTCCGAGCACGTGGACGAGACCGGCAGCGAGCGCGTGGTGCAGACCACCTTCGAGCGCCTCTTCCACGAGACGAAGGGCCGCATCGTCGTGGCCCAGTTCTCCTCCAACCTCCACCGCGTCCGGCACCTGTTGGACCTGTGCGAGCGCACCGGCCGGCTCGTCGCGCTCCAGGGCCGCAGCATGGTGCGCAACGTGGAGCTGGCGCGGGAGATGGGCTACCTGGACGTGCCCGACTCGCTCTTCGTGCACCTGGACAACGTGCCCAAGCTCGCGCCCCACCGCGTGGCGGTGCTCACCACGGGCGCGCAGGGCGAACCGCGCGCGGGCCTCACCCAGTTGGCGAACGGGGATGGGCCCGTGCGCCTGGAGCCCGGCGACACCGTCATCGTCAGCGCCCGGCCCATCCCCGGCAACGAGCGCTCCGTGGGCGCGCTGCTCGACCAGCTCCACTGGCGCGGCGCCCGCATCGTCTACGCGCAGGTGGAGCCCGGCGTGCACGTCTCCGGACACGCCAGCCGCCCCCAGCAGCGCCGGGTGATGGAGTTGATCCGCCCCCGGAACTTCATCCCCGTGCATGGGGAAGTCCGGCACCTGCACCGACACCTGACCACCGCGCGCGAGGCCGGCATGGCGGCGGAGGGCCTGCTGCTGGCCCACGACGGGGACGTGGTGACGTTCGAGGAGGGACGGGGCCGCTTCACTGGCAGCGTGCCTTCAGGGCGCATCATGATGGAGCGCTCCGGGGACGGGGTGGTGACGCAGGAGACGCTGGTGGAGCGCAACCGGCTGGCGGAGACGGGCGTGGTGGCCGCGGCGGTGGTGCTGAGGCGCGACACCCAGGCGCTGGTGGCGGGGCCCCAGCTGTCCGGCCAGGGCCTCGGCCCGGACGAGCAGGGCGTGCTGGCCCGGGTGGCCCAGGACGCGCGGGCCTTCTTCGAGGAGCTCACCCCCCTGCTCCGGGGGGACGACGCCCTGGTGCGGGAGGAGCTGGTGAAGGCGGTGAAGCGGGCCTTCAAGCAGCACACCTCCCGTCGCACCCTGGTGGTGCCCTTGGTCGTCAGGGTGTAGGTATGTTAAGGGCGCGAAAAGGTTCCCCCCATGCCCTCCTTCGACGTCATCTCCAAAATCGATCTGGCTGAGCTCGACAACGCGGTCAATCAGACCCGCAAGGAGCTCAGCACCCGCTACGACTTCCAGGGCGTGAAGGCCGAAATCGACATCGCCCCGGACCATTCCGCGCTCACGCTGAAGACCAACAGCGAGGAGAAGCTCCAGGCCGCCAAGGAGGTCCTGCTCGGCAAGCTGGCCAAGCGCGGCATCAGCCTGCGCGTCCTGGAGTTCGGCGACATCGAAAAGACGGGCCTGTCCAACGTCAAGCAGCCCATCAAGCTCCAGCAGGGCATCCCGGTGGAGAAGTCCAAGGAGCTGATCAAGGTCCTCAAGGAGTCGAAGATCAAGGTGCAGGGCTCCATCCAGGCGGATCAGCTCCGCGTCACGGGCAAGAACCGGGACGACCTGCAGGAGGCCATGGCGCTGTTCCGCAAGGAGCAGGACCGCCTCAGCCTGGACATGCAGTTCACCAACTTCCGCGACTAGAGGCGCCCCTTCGCCATGCACGCCGCCCGTCTGGCCCCCCTGCCCCTCTGTCTGCTCCTCGCCACCGGCGCCTTCGCGCAGGACGGGGCGCCCCGGCCCAGCAAGCCGGTGCCCGTGCTCAAGAAGGCCCCCCGGCCGGAGAAGGGGCTCAAGGACTTCGGCTCGCCGCTGGTCCTCAAGCCGCTGTCCACCGAGGGCGCCACCGCGAACTTCTCCGCCCGGGTGGGCTGGCGCAAGGACACGCTCTTCGTGGGCGTGGAGGCCACGGACAACCAACTGCTCGCGGGTGACGTCATCACCCTCACGCTCTACTTCCCGGACTCGGGGCCCACCGCCACGGGCTACACCTACCGCTTCGCCTTCGACGGCCAGCGCACCTCCGGAGCGGACAGCGGCACGCCGAAGTTCGCTCAAGGGCTGGTGAACGCCGCCGTGCACCGCCAGGGCGACACGCTGTCCGTGGTGGCGATGATTCCCGTGCGCGCCCTGCCCCGCTTCCCCGCGGTGGATCCGCTCGTCATGGACCTCTGCATCACCTACGAGGACCAGGACCAGGTGGGCGCCAAGGTGGTGCCGGTGTCCAACTGCAAGGGCGGCACCATGCCGGAGGGAGAGGCGCTGCGCCTGCCGGACGAGGCGCGCAAGAACCTCAAGCTCAAGCCCCCGGCGAACGTCACCGCACTGGAGGCGGCCCCCACCGGCTGGCTGGGCTGGGGCGTGCTCAGCTACCCCAACTGGGCCCAGGGCGACGCGCCCCTCACGCCCGGCTCGCTGCGCGAGCTGGTGGCGCCCAACGCGGTGGACGCGAAGCAGATGGGCGTGAACCTGCCGGAGACGTTGAGCCTGCCGGACGGACGGCCGGTCGTTACCGTGCTCACTGGGAAGAATCCCTATGCCGTCGAGGGTCAATGCGACTCCGACGACGAGCTCCGCATGGGGCTCTACGTGGTGTCGGGGAAGACAGCCCAGCGGGTGCTCGACTGGCCGGCCGCCACCTGTGCGCTGGGTCGCGCCACCTCGGTGGAGCTGGAAGAAGACGGGACGCTGAACATCGGTTACTCGAACGGCGCCATCATCAACTTCGTTTGGAGTGCGGACCACTTCGAGCGGACGCAACTGGGAAAGCGGTAGACGCGCGTGGAAGAGACCAAGAGCCTGTACATGATGACCCTCGGCTGCCCGAAGAACCGGGTGGACTCCGAGGTGATGCTGGGCACGCTGCGCACGCGTGGCTATTCGCTCGTGCAGGAGGCCTCGCAGGCCGAGGTCATCGTGGTCAACACGTGCGCCTTCATTGGCCCTGCGAAGCAGGAGTCGGTGGACTCCATCCTGGAGATGGCGGAGCTGAAGAAGTCGGGCGCGTGCAAGACGCTCGTCGTCACCGGCTGCCTGTCCCAGCGCTACGGCCAGGAGCTGTCGCAGGAGATGCCGGAGGTGGACCACTTCCTGGGCACCAGCGCGTACGCCCAGATTGGCGACCTGCTGGCGGCGGAGGCCTCGCCGCGCCAGGTGATTCCGGATCCGGACTACATCCACAACGCGGAGACGCCGCGCATCAACTCGATGCCGAAGTACACGGCGTACCTGAAGATTTCCGAGGGCTGCGACAACGCCTGCGCGTTCTGCATCATCCCCACGCTGCGCGGCGGCCAGCGCTCGCGCACGGTGCAGGACATCGTGGCGGAGGCGCGGAACCTGGCGGACAGCGGCGTGCAGGAGCTGAACCTCGTCGCGCAGGACCTGACGGCGTACGGGCATGACCTGCCCGGCAAGCCGAAGCTCCACGAGCTGCTCAAGGAGCTGGTGAAGGTGGACGTGAAGTGGATCCGCCTGCACTACGCCTACCCGCGCGTGTTCCCGGACGAGCTCATCGACGTCATCGCCACCGAGCCGAAGATCGCCAAGTACCTGGACATGCCGGTGCAGCACGCCAGCGACAAGCTGCTGCTGTCCATGAAGCGCGGCCGCAACTCGGAGTTCCTCAAGAAGCTGCTGGGCAAGCTGCGCGAGCGCGTGCCGAACCTGGTGATGCGCACCTCGCTCATCGTCGGCCTGCCGGGCGAGACGGAGGAGGACTTCGAGCTCCTGAAGGAGTTCGTGAAGGAGCAGCGCTTCCAGCGCCTGGGCGTGTTCCAGTACTCGGACGAGGAGAACACCGCCGCGTTCGACCTGCCGGACAAGGTCCCGGCGAAGACCATCGAGCGCCGCTGGCGCGAGGTGATGGCCATCCAGAAGCGCATCAACCGCGAGCAGAACAAGAAGCTCGTGGGCCAGAAGCTCACCGTGCTGGTGGAGGGCCCCAGCGAGGAGTCCGAGCACCTGCTGGTGGGCCGCCACGAGGGCCAGGCGCCTGAAATCGACGGGCAGGTCTACATCAACGACGGCTTGGCGTACCCGGGCGAGTTCGTCACCGTGGAGGTGACGGAGGCGCACGACTACGACCTCATCGCCCGCGTGGTGGAGCGCCCGGACCCGAAGCAGCGCGAGCACACCCCGCGCGAGGCCCATCCCGCGCCCGTGCCGCTGAAGGCGCTGGCGCGTCCGCCGGAGCCGCGGCCGGAGTAGTCCGCCACCGCGAAGGCCGTCCCCCGGGCCCGCCCCGTCCTCCCACCCGGAGGCGGTCGCGGGCCCGAGCCGTTCGTGGGTGCCGATGCGCCGGTGACCGGCGAGCGCGCCAGGTTGCCCCCGGGCGTCAGCCCACGCTGCCCCGCGGGTGGCCGCCGCGGGCCCGAGCCGTTCGTGGGTGCTACTTCGGATCCTCGGGCTCCAGCTCGCGCTCCTCGACGGGCGGCGGCTGCGGGCCCGAGCCCTTCGTCGGCACCGCCACGCCCTCGCCCAGCGGCGTGGGCTGGCACTCGCACACCGTCCGCCGCGACGCGGACTCCGTGACGAAGGCGCACGTCGTGGGGCACTCGGGCTGGCGCCCTTCCTCCACCAGCGACACCGCGTAGCTCCGCGCGCCCTGGAGAGCGGCGTGGCACGCGGGCAGGGTCTTCGCCAGCGAGGCCCACGGCAGCCGGTGCTGGGTGTTGGCTCCGCGCGTGGTGGCCGGGAAGCTCAGGCCCACCTGACAGCCCGTCTCCAGGCGCTGACCGTCCGCGCCCCGAGGCTCCACGTAGAGGCGCACGCCCTCCGGCACGTCCCGGAACACCTCGCCGGAGAGGGCCACGGCGCCGTCCGGCTCCGCGCGCACGAAGATGCCGTAGCAGGCCTCCTCGCTGAACGCGCCGCCCTCGCCCGCGCACTGCTGCCGGCCTCCGCCTTCGGGCGTGCGCACGTGGGGCCTGCGCAGCACCAGCGCCCCACCCTGCGCGTCCACGGTGGCGGTGAAGCGGCCCCACACGTCCGGCCCCAGCCGGCCCAGGCTGCTCTGCGACGGCCAGCGCCCCGCGGCCTCCATCACCAGCGGCTTCACGCCCAGGCCGTCGGCCACCTCCACCGCGTCCACCACGAAGGTGCGCGGCGGGAGGCCCGCGGCCGTCTCCAGCGGCTGAAGCCCCAGCCCCAGCGCGGGGTCCACCGCCAGCCGGGAGAAGGGCTCGCGCGTGCCCAGCACGAAGGGGCCGGTGATGCTCGCCCCGCCCTGCGTCACCTGCACGGCCAGGAGCGGCCAGTCGCCCAGCGGCTCGCGGCTGAACTCCACCACGTGTGACTCGCGCACCGAGTCCGTCGCGCGCAGCTCCGCGTCGTAGGCCTCGCGGGGACGTGAAGCGGTGAAGGTCACCTCGCGGCGCAGCGGATCCACCGTGAGGGCATAAGGGAACAGCACGTCCTGCCCCAGCGTCACCGAGCAGCCCGTCTCACCGGAGAGCAGCAGCGTGCGCAGGGGCGGCGCCACCGGGCCCACGGTCACCGGCGGGGCCGGCACCTCCGGCCAGGAGCGATGGCCGCCGGAGGACTCCGGCACGCGCGCGGTCCCCGCGGCCACGGGCGGCTCACCGTCGAAGCAGCTGGAGGACACGAGCGACAGCGGCCGCGTGACGTCCAGCACCACCGGCACGGCCCGGTTCCCCAACCGCCCCGCCACCGTCAGCCGCAGCGCGGGCGACGACAGGAGGGGCAGCGTCTGCCCCGCGAGGCTCGTGGGACGTGAAGGGCCCGCGGGCGCGGCGGAGTGACACCCCGCGCCCAGCAGCACGCATCCCGCCAGCAGCACGCCGCGCATGGAGGGCGGGCCGTCCTACTGCGCCTTCTTGGTGAAGTCGTCCACGCGGGTGCCCTCGGGCGGGTTCAGCTTGAAGCTGTCCGCGGAGATGCCCACGTTCGTCTTCAGGTCCAGGAACGCGATGGTGTTCTCACTGCCGTCCGGATCCACCACCGTGCTCTTGAGAACCTGCGCCGTCGCAGGGTCCACCTCCAGGCGCACCTGGCGGAAGCGCGGCTCGTTCTTCAGCGGATCCAGCACCAGCAGCGTGCCCTTGCAGTCCTTGCAGGCGCCCTTGGTGATGGCGAACTCGTCCGCCAGCTTCCCCTGGCCGAAGAGGAACGTCACCGACGCGGACAGCTGGCTGGTGTCCATGGCGGCCACCGACAGCGTCTGCGCCTCCGGGTCGTGCATGTAGACCTTGTTGCCCGCGAGCACGAACGTCCGCTTGGACGGGTTCTCGTACTCCCAGCGCATCAGGCCCGGCTTCTTGTAGGTCACCGTGCCCGTGGACGTCTGCGTGCGGCGGAAGGCCTTGTACTTGTAGTCCTGCTTGAAGCCCGCCTTGAAGTCGCCCGTCTTCTCGTAGAAGGCCTGCATCCGGTCCACGAGCGTCTTCACCTCGGGCGCCATCGGCTTCGGAGCGGGCTTCGCGTCGCTGGCGGCGACGCTCGCGTCGCCCTGCTTCGCGGCGGGGGGCATGGCGGCCGTGCCGGCATCCGTGGGAGCGGCGGCGGGGGCCTTGGCGGCGGCCGCGGGCTTCGGCGCGGGCGCGGTGGTGGGGGCCTGCGTGAGGAGCGTGAAGAGCAGGGATTCCAGCAACATGGCGTGCGCCTCCGGAGCGGGCACCCAGGGCGCCCGCAGGGTCCATCTACCGCATCCGGACGGCCCCCGGGGGCCTGGCATTCACCGCTGTGTGGCTTTGACCAGACGCTTCCGCTGCTTCACGCCCAGCAGGTAGAAGCGCTCCCGCAGCTCCTGGGCCTCCGTGGGCGTCAGGTCCCCGGAGCCCCCTGCCAGGTGCTCGTCCCGCCAGGCGACCGCCCGGGTGATGCTGGCGGACGCCGCCGCGGAGATGTTCAGGCTCTGGCTGAAGCCCTTCATGGGCACCCAGAAGGTGCCGTCCACGCCGGTGAGCACGTCGTCGCTCACGCCGTAGCGCTCGTTGCCGAACACCATGGCGAACTTCGTGTCGAAGCGCAGGCTGTAGAGGTTGGTGGCCCCCTCGCGCAGCGCCGACGCGTAGAGGCTGAAGCCCCGCCCCTTCAGGTGCTCGCGGCACTCCGCGAACGTCTTGTAGAGGTGCACGTCCAACCACTTGTCGCAGCCCTGGGCCACCCGCGAGTTGGGGATGAAGGGCGCTTCCGGGTTGATGACGACGTGCACCTCCTGCACGCCCATGGACTCGCAGGTGCGCAGCACCGCGGCCATGTTGAAGTTGTCCTCCAGCCGGTCGAGCACCACCACGAAGTTGCGCGTGCGCTGGCTGACGACGCGGTCGATCTTCTCCTTCCGCACGTCGAGCAGGAACTGCTCCGGCTCGACGACGTCGCGCTCGAACTTCTCGTAGCGGGGGCCTCCACCAGCCATCGGCTCAGCGCCTCCCGCCGGACTTCTTCGCCGGGGCCTTCCGGGCGGACTTCTTCGCGGCGGCCTTCTTCACGGGCGCCTTGCGCGCGGCCTGCTTCGCCACCGGCTTGCGCGAGGTCTTCTTCGCGGCGGCCTTCTTCGCCGGAGCCTTCTTCGCGGCGGCCTTCTTCGCCGGAGCCTTCTTCGCGGCGGCCTTCTTGGCAGAAGCCTTCTTCGCGGGAGCCTTCTTCGCCGGACCCTTGCGCGCCGCCTGCTTCGCGGCCTTCTTCGCCGGAGCCTTCTTCACCGTGGCCTTGGCACCCGCCTTCTTGGCCGGAGCCTTCGCCGGAGCCTTGGAGGCGGACCTCTTCGTCGGCATCTCGACGTGGATCTTGTCGGTGCGGCCGGTGAAGAGCACCTCCGCCACCGCGTCCATCAGGGGCTGCATGCCCTCGCCCGTGGCGCAGGACACCGGGTACACGCGGATGCCCCGGCGGCGCAGCGCCTCCGTGAAGGGCCCCAGGCGGTCGCGGCCCTCCGTCAGGTCCTGCTTGTTGGCGGCCACCACCTGCGGCTTGCTGGCCAGCTCCGCGCTGTACTTCTTCAACTCCGTGTTGAGGATGTTGAAGTCGTCCAGCGGCTTGCGGCCCTCGCCCTCGGCGCCCATGTCGATGAGGTGCACCAGCACCTTGCAGCGCTCCACGTGGCGCAGGAACTGGTGGCCCAGGCCCACGCCCTCGCTGGCGCCCTCGATAATGCCGGGGATGTCCGCCATCACGAAGGACAGGCTGTCCTTGTACTGGACCATGCCCAGGTTCGGCACCAGCGTGGTGAACGGGTAGTCCGCCACCTTCGGCCGCGCCCGGCTCACCCGCGAGATGAACGTGCTCTTGCCCGCGTTGGGGAAGCCCAGGAGGCCCACGTCCGCCAGCAGCTTCAGCTCCAGCCGCAGGGTGATCTCCTCACCCTTTCCGCCGTCCTGCGCGAAGCGCGGCGTCTGGCGCGTGGAGGTGGCGAAGTTCATGTTGCCCAGGCCGCCCCGGCCGCCCTTGGCCGCCACGAACCGCTGGCCCGGGTCGCTCAGGTCCACCAGCAGCTCACCCGTCTGCTCGTTGCGGATCAGCGTGCCCACCGGCACCTGGAGGACCAGGTCCTCGGCGCCATGGCCGTTGCAGTCGCTGCCCATGCCGTGCTCGCCGCTCTTGGCCCGGTGGTGCTGCTGGTAGCGGTAGTCCAGGAGCGTGGTCAGCTGCGGGTTCGCCACGAACACCACGGAGCCGCCGTTGCCGCCGTCCCCGCCGTTGGGGCCGCCGCGCTCGATGAACTTCTCCCGCCGGAAGGCCACGGCGCCGTTCCCGCCGTCTCCCGCCTTCACGTAGATGCGTACTTCGTCGACGAACTTCATGGGGCGAACGCCCTCCTGGAAAAACACAAAGCGGGCCGTCCTCGCATCCACCCGTCCCCAACGGGAACGGAAGGACCGGGAACGACCCGCTCGGTAAGCCGAGCCCCGGGTTTCCCCGGAGCCACTGACTAGGCGCTCGCCTGCTCGGCGGCGGCCGGGTACACGGACACCTTCTTCTTGTCGCGGCCGAGGCGCTCGTACTTCACCACGCCGTCCACCGTCGAGAAGAGGGTGAAGTCGCGACCGAGCTTCACGTTCGTGCCCGGGTGGATGACCGTGCCGACCTGACGGACGAGGATGCTGCCCGCCGTGATGGTCTCACCGCCGTACACCTTCACGCCACGGTACTGCGGGTTGGAATCACGCCCGTTGCGCGAAGAACCCTGACCTTTTTTATGGGCCATGACACCTGCTCCTTGAAGTTCGTGTGGGGAATGCCCGGAAAGACGACTAGCCGGAGATCGAGGTGACCTTCACCTCGGTGTACGGCTGGCGGTGGCCACGGCGACGGGTCCAGCCTTCCTTCTCCTTCCGGAAGTGCAGGACGCGGCGGTGCTTGTCCTGCGCCAGCACCTTGCCCACGACCTTCGCGCCCGCCACCGTCGGCTGGCCCACCTTCGGGCTCTCAGAGCCGCCCAGCAGGAGAACCTCGGTGAACGAGACCTCAGCGCCGATGTCCCCGGCGATCTTCTCGATCCGGACAACGTCGCCCTCGGCGACGCGGTACTGCTTTCCGCCCGTGCGAATGACTGCGTACATCGTCGAACCCCTGTCAGCTTCGGGTTGGTTCAACCCATGGAATCCAACGCGCATTTCGGACGGAGGACCGGCCGGCGCGCTAAAAGACGGCGGGACTTACGAGAATCCCGGGGGGGAGTCAAGGCAGTTGGCGGATCAGCCCGCCCCCAAGCTCCCTATTTGCTTTTGAATAGAGTTCCCGGAATAAAGTCCACTGGACCGCAATCGAGCGCTCGCTAGGATGCGCGCCGTTTGCATTCCACCTGCACCTGTACCTCATCCCTGAGGGGGAGAACCATCATGAAGAAGATCCTGTTCGGTCTGGCGGCCATGGTCTCGCTCACCGCTTGCGGCGGCAACGTTTGCGACGACACCGCGGACGCGTTTGAGAGCCTGGTCGACAAGGTCGAGGAGTGTGGCCTGCCCACGACCGGCTTCCAGGAGCCGACGGACGAGGACATCGAGTCCTGCAAGGAGTCGCTCGACGACTGCAGCGACTCGGACAAGGACAAGCTGGACGCGTTCGTGACCTGCATGAACGACGTCAAGGGCTGCAACGACAAGACCCAGACCGAGCAGCTGGCGTTCGCGGAGCGTCTCTCGAAGTGCAACGCCAAGCTCGATGGCGTGAGCGCGGCCTGCGGGGGCGAGTAGTCACGTCTTCCGGCTGAATCGCCGGAAGCACCGTCAGGGCCCGGTTCCCTCCCCAGGGAATCGGGCTCTTTCATTTCGGGCCCCCGACAGGCGCGCGCCCAGCGCCCGGTCCACCACCCGGCGGCGCTGGTGGTACTCCCACTCCAGGGGGTCCAGCTCCAGGCCCCGCTCGTAGGACTCCAGGGCCCGCTGGAGCTGGCCGTCGCGCTCCAGCGCGTTGCCGGTGAGGAAGTGCACCCGCGCGGTGCCCACCGCCCGGGGCTGTTCCGCCAGGTACTCGCGGCGCAGGGCGTCCGCCTGGACCGCGGTGAGGCCCGCCTCCAGGCACCGTGCCACGCCCCGGGCATTGCCCAGCCGGGCGTCGTAGCGGGCCCGGCGCAGCGGCACGCCCAGGGTGTCGCCCGCGTCCCTCACGCGGATCAGCATGGACTCCAGGCGCGAGCGCTGCCCGCGCGACAGGGGCCGCTGCCGCAGCGCGGACAGGGCGCCCCACAGCTCGCGCGCCCGCTCCCGCGCGGACTCCAGCTCCACGTCCTGTGAAAGCCCCAGCACCGCATAGTGCGTGCCCTCCCCCGCCAGCTGTCCGCGCCACATCGCCAGGACGCGCTCGGCCTCGGCGTCGTCGGGCAGCTCCCGGGGCGCGGGGGGCGGAGAGGCCGTGGCGCTCGCGAGGTGCTGCTCCACGCGGGACTTCAGCGCGGCGGACGGCGCGACGAACTGCACGCCGAAGCCCGGGCGCATGCTCCAGGCCTGGGCCTGCTCGGGCGAGACGTGGCGCACCACCTCGCACGTGACGGACAGCGGCCCCGTGGACAGCGGCAGCACCACCTGGACCTGGGCGAACAGCGGGGGCAGCTCCCCCTCCGCGTGCAGGAACACGCCGCCGCGCGACAGGTCCGACCCCGTGAAGGCCCGGGGCTGGGCTCCCGGCCGCAGCACCACCTGCACGGGCAACGGGAGCGTCTTTCCCCCGGACGCGCCCGGGGGGGCCACCGGCGGGGTGCGCCGGGGCCCGGTGACGGGAGTCCCCGGGGAGGCCCCTGCCTGCACGGGACGGGGACCGCCCACGGCCGCGCGCGGCGACGGGGGCCGCGTGGCGAGGGCCTGCTCCAGCGCGGTCCTGAGGGCGAGTGCGTGGGGGAAGCGCTCCTCCGGCGTCTTCGCCAGCGCGCGCAGCACCACGGCCTCCAGGGCGGTTGGCACCGAAGGGCAGATGGTGCGCGGAGCCGGAGGCGTGCGCGTCTGGTGCGCCACGAGCTGGGCGGTGAGCCCCTCGTCGGGAAAGGGCAGCCGCCCGGTGAGCAGCTGGTAGGCGATAACGCCCACCGCGTACAGGTCCGCGCGGCCGTCCAGGCGCCGGCTCAGGGACTGCTCCGGGGCCATGTACTCCGGGGTGCCCACGATGATGCCCGCCACCGTCTCCGGCATGCTCGCGTCCACCAGCTTCGCGATGCCGAAGTCGAGCACCTTCACGAACGGCATCCCCCGCCCGCGCTTCACCAGGAAGATGTTGTCCGGCTTCAGGTCGCGGTGGACGATGCCCCGCGCGTGCGCCGCATGCAGCGCGTCACACACCTGCATCAGCATGGGCACCACCGCCCCGGCGGACATGGGCGTCCCCACCCAGGCCGACAGGGCCGCACCCTCCAGGAACTCCATGATGAGGTACGGCCGGGGCGCCGTGGCGTTGAGGTCGAAGATGCTGACGATGTTCTCGTGCCCGATGAGGTTCACCGCCCGGGCCTCGGCGTGGAAGCGCTGCACCAGCTCCGGGTAGCGCGTCAGGTGTTCGTGCAGCACCTTCACCGCCACGCGGCTGCCAATGGACACGTGCTCGGCCAGGTAGACGGACCCCATCCCGCCCCGGCCCACGCGGCGCACCAGCCGGAAGCTGCCCATCTGGGTCCCCACCAGCGGGTCTACCTCGTCCGCCACGGCCACGGCGGCCGGCGGCTCCACGGCCTTGCCCGGGCCTCCCCCCGCCTCCCGGA
>NZ_RAWC01000135.1:0-24458 GCF_003611685.1 Corallococcus sp. CA049B
CCCCCGTCCCGTCCCGCTCCCGCCGCGCCGCCGCCCGCGGCCGTGGCGCCGCCTGCTCCCGCGGGGATGAGCCGCGAGCAGCTGGCCAAGCTGCTGACGGAGACGGACGTCTACGTGAAGTACGGGCTCCACGACAAAGCGCTGGAGCACCTGCGCAAGGTCTTCTCCGTGGATCCGGAGAACCTGGACGCGCACGAAAAGGCGTACCACATCTACGTGGCGGCCAATAACGGCGCGCAGGCGTCCGAGCAGCTGCTCAACGTGCTGCGCCTGTGCACGCGCCGCGCGGACGTGCAGCGCGCGCAGCCGTACCTGGCGACCATCCTCCAGGAGAATCCGGCGCATCCCGAGGTGCCCGCCTTCCTGTCCGTGCTCCGCTCGGAAGGGGGCTTCGTGGCGCCGGCGGCGACGCCGGGCGTGGAGTCGCTGGAGGAGGACGCCATCCTGGTGGACTCCAACGAGGACGAGATCCTCGTCGCGGATCCGCCGGAGGACGCGCTCGCGCAGCCCGGGGGTGACGAGCTGGCGCTCGCGGCGCTGAGCCACGGGTCGGACTCGGACGAAATCGTCGACGACGAGGTCGCGGAGACCACGTTGAGCGGCGAGGAAGCGGTGATGGGCGAGCCCATCAGCTCCGCCGAGAACACCGTCTACGACCTGCCGCCGCAGGACGACCTGGTGATGGGGTCCGACGAGGACTCGCTGGTGCTCGCGGACGAGCCGGGCCTGGGCGGCTCGGATGTCTCTGGAGGCCTGGACGACGAGCCCCTGGTCGCCGAGGACGACGCGCTGGCGTACGCGGCGGACGCGGGTGGCGACGAGCCCATGGTGCTCGCGGACGAGCCCGGTGGCATGTCGCTGGGTGACGAGGAGGAGGCGCCTCCCACGCGCATCCTGTCCCCGTCGCGCGCGCTGCTGGACGAGGCCGCTCCGGACACGCTCCAGCTGCCCACGCTGGGCGACAGCGAAGACGACGAGGCCCTGCTCGAGCCCGGCATGTCGCTGGGCGAGGACGACGACGCGCCCACGCGCGTGGGGCTCGCGCCCCTGGATGCGTCCGTGCTGGACGACGCGGGCCTGGACGAAAGCTTCGCCGAGCCAGCGGAAGAGCCCGCGTACGCGGAGGGCATGTCGCTGGGCGACGAGGAGCAGGACGAGCCCACGGCCGCGCACATGGTGCTCCCGTCCATGGAGGCGCTGTCCTACGACGAGCCCCAGGCCGAGGCGTTCGCGGACGAGCCCCAGCCGGAGCCCGAGGAGGCCCTGGCGGACGAGCCGGCGCCCGAGCCGGAGCCGGAAGCGGAGCCCGAGGAGGAGCCTGCCTCCGAGGAGTGCGACGAGGCGTCGTTCTTCCTCGACCAGGGCCTGCTGGAAGAGGCGCGCGAAATCCTGGAGACGGTGGCCATCGCGTTCCCCGGCCACGTGCGCGCCGGCGAGCTGATGGCGCGGCTGGAGGAGCTGGAGGCCGGCGGTGGCGCGGCCCCCGAGGACGACGCTCCCGCGGAGCCCGTGCACGTGCCCTCCGTGCAGCCGGTGACGGAGGCGTCGCTCGACGACGGCGCCGGTGGCGGCGACGCGTTCGACCTGGCGGCGCAGCTGGCGGGTGAGCTGGACGACCTGGGCGGCGAGTCGCTGGCGGCGGTGCCCCCGGCGGAGGAGGACTTCCAGTACTCGGTGGACGAGGTCTTCGCCGAGTTCAAGAAGGGCCTGGCCAAGGTGGTGAAGCCCGAGGACGTGGACACGCACTACGACCTGGGCATCGCCTACAAGGAAATGGGCCTGCTGGACGACGCCGTCCACGAGTTCGACGTGGCCCGCCAGGGCTGCGTGGGCACCCCGCGCGAGCTGGACTGCCTGACGATGATTGGCATGCTGCACACGCTGCGTGGCAAGCCGGAAGAGTCCGTGGCGGTGTTCAAGGAAGGCCTTTCCAACGTGCTCGCGACGGGCGAGGTGGCCAAGGCGCTGGGCTTCGAGCTGGCGAGCGCCTACGACGCGCTCAACGAGCAGGGCAAGGCGCTCTTCCACTTCCAGCGGGTGGCCGCCATGGACGCGAAGTACCGCGACGTGGGGTCCCAGGTGACGCGGCTGTCGGCCGTGACCGCACCGGAAGAGGACCCGCTTCCGCGCGCCGGAAAGGGCCCCGCGACGCCGGTTCCCGCAGCGGGCGTGCCGAAGGCCCGTAAAGTAGGGTACGTGTAGCGCGTCCCCCACGAGGCCCGGCGAGCGATGACGACCTACCTCGATTTCTTCGAACTCACCCAGGAGCCGTTCTCCAACGCTCCGGTGAGCCGCTTCTATTACAACTCCGCGCAGCACTCGCAGGCCCTCACGCGGCTGATGCACGCCGTGGGCTACATGAAGGGCCTGTCCATCCTCATTGGCGACATCGGCGCGGGCAAGACGACGCTCGCCCGGCGCATGCTCGACTCGCTTCCGGAGTCCGAGTACGAGGCCGCGCTGCTGGTCATCATCCACTCGGGCATCACCGCCCAGTGGCTGCTGCGCCGCATCGCGCTCCAGCTGGGCGTGGAGAACCCCGCGCAGGAGAAGCTGGCGCTCCTGTCGCAGCTCTACCAGCGCCTGCTGCAAATCTATGAGTCCGGCAAGAAGGCCGTCGTCCTCATCGACGAGGCGCAGATGCTGGAGACGCGCGAGCTCATGGAGGAGTTCCGGGGGCTGCTGAACCTGGAAGTGCCGGAGCGCAAGCTCATCTCCTTCGTCTTCTTCGGCCTGCCGGAGATCGAGAAGAACCTGAAGCTGGACCCGCCGCTCGCCCAGCGCGTGGCGCTCCGCTACAAGCTGGAGCCCTTCACGGCCGAGTCCACCGAGGCGTACGTGAAGCACCGGCTGCGGCTCGCCGGCTGCCCGCGCATGCCCTTCACGCCGGAGGCGCTGCTCGCCGTGCACGAGCACTCCGGCGGCACGCCGCGCGTCATCAACACCCTGTGCGACAACGCCCTCTTCGAGGCGTTCCTCGTGCGCTCGGAGACCATCGGCGCGGAGCTGGTGCACCGCATCGGCGACAACCTGGGGCTCCAGGGTGGCTCGGCTGCTTCCCAGACAAGCGAGCGGGCGAGCGCGCCCGCCACCTCGCTGCCCCGGACGGCGAACACCAAAATCGACCTGGCGGAGATCGACCGCTACCTCGAGGGACTCGGTAAGCTCTAGCGGCTTGTCCCTCCCCAGCCGCAACAGTGCAGCGCGCAAGGCGCTCTTGTTGGTGCTCCTCGTGGTGTCGGGGAGCATCCTGCTGTTGCGTCAGCCGTTCACCTGGGACGCCGCCTGCACCCTGGCGCGCCGGAACCTGCCGGACCTGCTGGGCGTGGACGTGGGCATCGGCCGGTGCGAGCTGGATCCGCTGGGCTCGCGCGTGGTCCTGCACGGCGTGTCGGTGTTCGCGCCGGGCACGGACACGCCGCTGTTCACCGCGGACGAGGCGGAGGTGGGGCTGGGCTTCCTGTCGCCCCTGTCCCGCCGCCTCATGCTGGGCCACGTGCGCGTGCGCCATCCGCGCGTGGCGTTGGACCTGTCCCGGCCCTCCTCGACACCGCCGCCTTCCTCCGACGGCGCGTGCCCGCTCACGCCGCTGACCCGCGTGGGCGCGGGGCGCGTGGACATCACCGGCGCGGAGGTGCGCCTCGCGCTGCCGGACGGGCGGGGCGTGGAGGTGGAGAACCTGGACGTGGGGTGGGTGGAGCACTGGGGCGTGATGGAGCTGGAGGTGGGCGCGCGGCGGGGCCTGGTGCGCCTGGGCGCGGGCGGCGGCGAGCTGACGCTGGGGCAGCTGGGCTTCACCGGCTCGCTGGACCCTGACGAAGGGCTGCTGGACGTGGAGCGCGCGGAGGTGACGCTCGACGACATCACCGCCACGGTGTCCGGCCGGGTGGAGACGCTGTGCCATCCGGTGCTCGCGCTGGACGCGCAGGTGTTCCTGCCGCTGCGCACGCTGTCGCAGGCGAAGCTCCTGCCGCGTCCGGCCACGGGGCACCTGTGGACGCGCCTGTCCGTCACCGGGAGGCCGTCCGCGCTCGCGGTGGGCGCGGACCTGTCCGCGAGCAACCTGGCCTATGAGCAGTACGGCCCGGTGAGCCTCAACGCGCGCCTGTCGTACGCGGGGGACCGCGTGCGCGTGGAGTCGCTGGAGGCCCCGCTGGGAAGCGGCAAGGTGAAGCTGTCGGGCGCGTTGAAGCTCACGCCGGAGCTGCCCGTGGACGTGACGCTCCAGACGGAGGACGCGTCCTTCGGGCGCATCCTGGAGCGCGCGGGCGTGGCGGGCTCGTGGGTGGACTTCCCCGCGACGGCGAACGCGCACCTCACCGGGACGCTGCTGCCCCGGCCCTCGCTGTCCGGGCCGCTGGATTTGCGCAGCGGCCGCTTCGTGCTGGCCACGCGCGCGTTCGACGCGCCGGTCAGCGCGGGCAAGACGCTGCTCACCTTCGAGCGGGGCCGCGCGCAGACGGCCGTGAAGCTCTCCGGCGACCGCGTGTCCTTCAGCCGCCTCACGGTGGAGTCCGGCCGCTCGCGCGTGCACGGCGACGTGACGCTCTACTTCGACTCCGCGCGCGGCCTGGACATCCAGGGCAACGGCGAGCTGGAGCTGTCGGACTTCGGCCACATCGCGGAGCTGCCGTGGTCCGGGAGGGGCTCCGCGAACTACTCCATCGTGGGGCCGTACTCGGACGTGAAGGTGGACGCGAGCCTGTCCCTGCGCGACTTCACCTTCTGGGGCTTCGGCCTGGGCGTGACGCAGGCGAAGCTGTCGTACTCGAATGGCGTGCTGTCCTTCCCGTCGCTCACCGGCCAGAAGGGGCGCACGCAGTACTTCGGCAACGCGAAGCTCGCCTTCGCGCGCCTCCTGCACCTGCGCCTGGATGTGACGGTGCCGCAGGGGCGCACCGAGGACCTGGTGGACCTGGTGGCGGGCCTGAGCCCGTCCATCGCCGTGGTGCAGGGCCAGTTCGCGGGCGCGGCTTCGGGCCGCGTCGAAATCGACAGCCCCCTGGAGAAGCTGGAGGGGCTGGTGGCCTTCGACCTGCGCGACACCACGTACCTGGGCCGCCGGCTGGGCGCGGGCTCCGCGCGGCTGCGCTTCGTGGACGGCAAGCAGATGGTGCTGGAGCGCACCGTGCTGGACGGCCGGCTGGGGCGCACCTGGGTGGAGGGCTCCTTCGGCTTCGCCGCGGGCGCGCTGGACTACCGCTTCGGCGGAGAGAACCTGTCGCTCGCGGAGGCCGTGGGGCAGCAGACCGCGGAGGCGATGGGCATCCAGGGCACGCTCGCGCTCGCGGGCACCGTGGCGGGCTCGGCGGACAAGCCCGACATCCAGGCCACGCTGAAGGGCCCGCGCGTCACCTTCGCGTCGCGCGACCTGGGCGCCATGGACCTCGCGCTGCGCCAGGAGGGCAAGCAGCTGCGCATCACCGGGCGCCCCTTCCGCGACGCGCAGGGCTACCTGAACATGACGGTGAAGGAGCCCTACCTCTTCGACTCCACCGTCGACCTGCTGCTGCCCGAAATCAAGCCGCTGCTGCCGCGGACGCCGGCGCTGGCGGGCGTCACCGGCATGCTCGCGGGGCGCGTGACGCTGCAGGGCCCGCTGTTGCAACCGGAGGCCTACACGGTGGGGGCCACGGTGCGGGAGCTGTCGCTCGCGCGGGGCGACCTGCGCGGCCGCAACCAGGGGCCCATCGTGCTGACGTACGCCAACAGCCGGCTGGACGTGCAGCCCTTCCGCTTCAGCGGCGCGTCGGTGGACTTCACGCTGGGCGGCTGGATGAGCCAGCGCGCCGTGAACATGAGCCTGCGCGAGGGGCGCATGGACGTGCGGCTCCTGGAGCCGCTGTTGCCCGGCATGGAGCGCGTGGGCGGCCAGCTGCGCGTGGACGCGGAGGCGACGGGTTCGCTGGACGCGCCGTCGGTGGTGGGCACCGCGGAGCTGTCCGACGTGCGGCTGGTCATGCGCGACCTGCCGCTCACCGTGCGCGGCATGTCCGGGCGCCTGGAGATGACGGGCCAGCGCGTGCTGCTGGAGCACCTGCAGGCCCAGGTCAACGAAGGCCAGGTGTCCGCGCGCGGCGACATCCGGCTGGAGCGCTTCGTGCCCAAGCGGCTGGCGCTGACGCTGCAACTGGATGCCGTGCCGTACCGGATGACGGAGGACCTGCCGCTCACCGTGTCCGGCCTGCTGCAGGTGGTGGGGCCGCCCACGGGGCCCACCGTCACGGGTGGCCTGGACATCATCAAGCTGCGCTACCAGAAGCCGCTCGACATCGAAGCGCTGCTCAAGACGATGCAGAAGAAGCCGAACCTCGCCGTGGGCGGCGGGGGCGAGCGCGCGAGGGACCCCTTCTTCACCTGGGACGTCAACGTGCACTTCGGCGACGTGCGCGTGGACAACAACCTGGCGAAGGCGCGGCTCCTGGGCGACGTGCGGCTGACCGGCACGGACGTGAGGCCGGGGCTTCTGGGCCGCGTGGAGGCGGCCGAGGGCAGCCAGGCGTTCTTCCGCAACAACCTCTTCACCATCGACCAGGGGCAGCTGGAGTTCCGCGACGCGTCCGGCATCGACCCGGTGTTCGAGGTGCAGGCGCAGACGTCCGTGCGCGAGTTCGTGGTGAAGCTGCACGCGTTCGGCCGGCCGGCCAACCCGCTGGTGGTGCTGTCCTCGGAGCCGGTGCTCACGGAGGGTGACATCCTGTCGCTGCTGACACTGGGGGTGACGAGCGCGGACAAGGACACGGCCGCGTCGGCGAGCTACGGTCTGGCGGCGGAGGCCCTCTTCAACGTGTCGGGACTGGACCGGCAGGTGCGCCGGTTCCTGCCCAGCAACCCTGTTCTCAGGGATTTGTCCCTGCAGATCTCCACCACCTACAACGACGCCACCCGGCAGGCGGAGCCCACCGCACAACTGGAGTCGAAGTTCCTGTCCGAGCAGCTTAAAATCGGGATGACCCAGCCCGTGAGTGGGCGAGGCACCCGGGCACGCGCTGAGTACCGCTTCGACGACCGTCTTTCCGCACAGGCCCAGTGGGACAACGAGAACAGCCAGGCGTCGTTCGGAAACCTCGGGCTCGAGCTGAAGCTGGGCTGGGAGGTCGAGTAGCCGCGCTGGCCGCGGTGCTGCTCCTCGTGTGCGCGCTGCCCGCCTTCGCGGCGCCCGTTGGCCACGACGATGACGCGCCCGCGGTGGTGGCCGTGGAGCTGCACCTGCCGGAGGGCATGGCCCCGGACGGGCTTTCGGGCCTGGTCACCCTGCGCAAGGGCCAGGCGCTGACGCCGGGCGCGGTGCGCAAGTCGGTGGAGCAGCTGTTCGCCACGGGGAGATTCGCGGACGTGGTGGCGCTCACGCAGGACGTGCCGGGGGGCGTGCGGCTGGTGTTCCAGCTCCTGCCGCTGCCGCTGCTGTCGCACGTGGCGGTGCGCGGCAACCAGGTCCTCACGTCCGGGGAGCTGCTGGAGGCGAGCGGGCTGCTCCAGGGCGGGCCGTTGGACCCAGAGGAGCTGGACACCGCGGCGGACGCCGTGCGGGAAGCCTACCAGCGCAAGGGCTACGACGCCGTCGACATCCAGGTCGAGGAGCGGCCGGTGCCCGCGGGCGGCGTGGCGGTGACGCTGGTGGTGGTGGAGGGCAAGCCCACCCGCGTGCGGCAGGTGACCTTCTCCGGCAGCCCCGCGCTGCCGCTGCCGCGCCTGGTGGAGGCGCTGGGGATGAGGCCCGGAGAGGTCTTCGACCGGGCGAAGCTGGACGGCGGCCTGGAGCGGCTGCGCGTGCTCTTGCGTGAGGGCCAGCACTGGCGGGCCTGGGTGGGCACGCCCAACGTCGTCGTGGAGGACAGCGAGGCGTCCGTGGCGGTGCCGGTGTCCGCGGGCCCTGCGTTCCACCTGCGCTTCGCGGGCAACCGCCGCTTCCCGGACTCGCTGCTGGCGCGCGTGGTGGCCTACGACGGCGAGGAGGCGATGGACGAGACCGTGGCGGCGCGGCTCGCGCGGCGGCTGGAGGCGTTCTACCGGCGGCGCGGCTTCCACGACGCGCGCGTGCGGTCGCTGGAGGTCCTCCGGCCGGACGGCGAGGCGGCGGTGCTGGGCTTCCAGGTGGAGGAGGGCGCCCCGCTGCGCGTGACGGACGTGCGCTTCCACGGCAACGCGGCGCTGTCCTCCGAGTTGCTGCGCTCCATGCTCACCAACCAGGTGGCGGCGCTGGAGACATGGCCGGAGCTGGACCTGCCCATGCGCGAGGACCCCCTGGAGACGGAGGGGCGCGAGCGGCGCTACGACACGAGCGTGGTGTCCCCGCCCGACCCGTCCACGGTCTACGTGGAGGACGCGTGGCTGGAGGCCGCCGACGTGATGACGACGGCCTACCGCGAGCAGGGCTTCGCGTCCGCGCAGGTGACCTTCCGGGGGCTCACGGTGGACGTGGCCCATCACAAGGCGGAGGCGGACTTCGACGTGGAGGAGGGGCCCCAGGCGTTGATCCGCGCGCCCATCTTCCTGGGCATCCCGCTGGAGGTGGACCCCGTCTGGGTGAACCTGCTGCTGCCCGTGGGGACGCCGCTGAGCTTCGAGAAGGTGGAGCAGGCGCAGGCCGCGCTGGAGCGGGGACTGGGCCGCGAGGGCTACCTCTTCGCGCACGTGAGCAACTCCGTGTCGGTGGAGGAGAACGGCACCTCCGCGCAGGTGACCTACCGCACGGATGCGGGGCCTCGCGTGCGCGTGGGGCAGGTGCTGCTCCAGGGGCTGACGCGCTCGGATCCGGACGTGGTGCTGGCGCAGCTGGACCTGCAGCCCGGTGCTCCGCTGTCGGTCGAGGCATTGGCGGAGGCGCAGCGCCGGCTGTCGCGGCTGGGGCTGTTCCGTCAGGCGGAGGTGTCGCTGGCGGACCCCAACCGTCGCGAGGCCTCCAAGGACGTGCTGGTGACGGTGCAGGAGCGCCCGCGCATCGACGGCGAGGTGTCCGGCGGCTACTTCCTGGTGGACGGCCCCCGCATCACGCTGGACACGGCGTGGCGCAACCTGGATGGCCGGGGGCTGAACCTCCTGGCGCGCGGCAAGGTGAACTACGCGGGCGCGAGCGCGGAGGCGCTGTCGTCCTCGCGGCTTCCTGCCGGGTGCTCCACCGGGGAGCTGTCCGGCGAGGCGTGTGACTCCGACCTGGATGGCTTCAGCGGCCTGGGCGGGCGCGGCAACCTGGCGCTGTCCCAGCCCCGGCTGTCCTTCCTGGCGCCGCAGGAGATTGGCGCGCGGCTGGACCTGATTGGCGAGCGCGTGCACCGGCCGTCGTACCTGTCCACGCGGTTCGCGGCGGTGATGGGCGTGGACTGGGCGCTGGCGTCGTGGGTGAACGTGTCGCTCCAGTACGAGCTGGAGAACAACCGGCTGCGCTCGCGCGGAGGCGTGCTGGAGCTCATCAACCGCGCGGACCAGGAGCGCCTGCGCTACCCGTACGGTGACTTCGCGTTGCACTCGCTGCGCCCGTCCATGACGTTGGACTTCCGCGACGACCCGGCGAACCCCCGGCGCGGCATGGTGCTCAGCAGCAGCGTGGAGTTCATGCGCGGCATCAGCGTCCACCCCACGGACGTCGCGGGCAACCGCGTGCCGGAGTTCCCCATCGACGGCGTGAAGCTGTCCGGGAGCGTGAGCGCGTACGCGCCGCTGGGCCGCCGCGCGAGCGTGGCGGTGAGCGCGCGCGCGGGCACCATCGTGCCGCTGACGCAGGGGGCGCAGAACATCGGGTCCAAGCTGTTCTACCTGGGCGGCTCGTCCAGCCTCCGGGGCTTCCGTGAAGACGGCGTGCTGCCGCAGGACGTGCGCGAGGTGCTGCACCAGCGGCTGGCCGCGTGCCGCGCCGTCATCTCCCCCGCGGGCTGCCCGGATGACCTGAAGGCGGTGCTCGCCGGACAGGTGCCCGCGAGCCAGGGCGGCGAGCTCTTCACGCTGGCCAAGGCGGAGCTGCGCGTGCCGGCCATCGCCTCGGTGGACCTGGGGCTCTTCTTCGAGGCGGGCAACCTGTGGCAGGACCGCACGCTGTTCGACCCGGGCGTGCTGCGCTACGCGGCGGGCGTGGGCCTGCGCTACGTGACGCCCGTGGGCCCGCTGGCCTTCGACGTGGGCTTCAACCTGGACCGCGACGAAGCGCTCAACGAGGCTCCCACGCAGTTCCACTTCAGCATCGGGACGTTCTGACCGGAGGCCTCCGTCCATGCGAACCCACCGTGCGCGCCGTGGAGTGGCTTGGGGCCTGGCCCTGCTGGGCGTGTTCGCGCTCGCGTGTCAGCACGGGCCGGATGAGGCCGCGAAGGCGCCGCGCCCTTCGTGGATGCCGCCGGAGGGCGCCTGTCCTCGCGGCGCGCAGCTCCAGATGGAGCGGCTGGGGCTGAAGGTGGGGGACCGCATCCCCGTCATCGTGGACAGCATCCAGGACCACCCGGGGCCGGCCCGGTACAACTACAGCTTCGTCATCGCGCTGCCGCAGGCGGAAGGGGAGGCGAAGCTGCCGGGGGCGCGCATCGGCGGGCGGCTCTACGTGACGAAGCACCGCGTGTTCGGCCGGTACGATCGCATCTTCACCCCGGAGAGCGGCGCCACGTCCGTGCCCTTCTGCGGCGTGCTGCTGGACACGCGCTGGGACCGGGACGGCGAAGGGCTCATCGCGTATCCCAGCCCGATGAAGGGCTTCTCCGTGGTGCAGGACAACACGGGCGTCATCCAGGTGGTGGACCGCTACCCGTGAGGCCCGCGCCTCAGTCGACGTGCAGGGTGTAGGCGCGCTCGTCGGAGAAGAGCAGGTCCGCGACGCCAATCCGGAAGGTGAAGTCGCCCTGGGTCATGGGCTTGCCGGAGAGGAGGCCGCTGCTCGTGTCCAGGAGGATGCCCGGGGGGAGTGCTCCGTCCTTCAGGCTCCAGTTGCCCGTGCCGCTGGCGCGCACGGTGTAGCTGTAGTCAGCGCCCACCCGGCCGCCAGGCACCGCGCGAGACACCAGCTTGAGGCCCAGCCCGGCCTCCGTGAGGGTGATGGAGAGCGTGCCGGTCTTGGACTGGGGCGGCGTGTCGCTGTCCGTCACGACCACCGCGAACTCCGTCCTCCCCGCCTGGGTGGTGGTGCCGGTGAGCCCGCCGTGGGGCGCGAGCGTCAGGCCCGCGGGCAGCGACTGCTGCGGCGCGAGGGCGAAGCTGTACGGCGCCTTGCCTCCCGTCGCGGAGATGCGCTCGGTATAGGAGCGACTGTTGATGGCGTCCGCGAGCGGCTCCGGGCCCGCGACCCGCAGCAGTGGACGGACGCGCAGGATGAGGCTGCCGCTGGCGCGCTTCATCGGGACGCTCCGGTCGGACACCTCCACCGGGAGCACCAGCTCTCCCGCGCGCGTGGGCGTCCCGCTGATGCGGCCCGCGGTGTCGAGCGCGAGGCCCGTGGGGAGCTGGGCGGTGGCGGTGAACGTGTACGGCGGGGTCCCGCCGTTGGCCTGGAGCTGCGCGGAGTAGGCGACGGACTCGATGCCCTCCGTCAGGGCGCTGGATTCCAGCGCGAGCGGCTCCACGGGACCTGCGTCTTCGCTGCCCGCATCGGCTTCGCCCGCGTCCGGCTCACCGACGGGCCCGGTGCCCGCATCCACGCCCTCGCCGCCATCCGCGGTGCCTGCGTCCGTCTCCGCGTTCGGATCCGGATCCTCGTCGAGCCCGTCACAGCGCCCGCCCTCGCCGCAGGCCGGCAGGCAGCGATTCTCCGAGGGGAGGCATGACGTCCCGGAGGGGCAGCCCCCCGGCCCATCGCATGCGGCGAAGCGCGACAGGTCCGGCGCGAACGTGCACGCCCCCGCCGTGAGGAGGGTGGCGCTCATCAACGCGGCAAGCAGCTTCCTCATGGCAGGGCCTCCGTCACGGGCGTCGCACCTCTCGGGGCGTAGCGCGGGTGCGGGTCCCGCGACAAGTGGACGCGCGACCCGGAGGGGCCATCCGGTGTCGCCATCTGTCCGCTCATGGAAGCTCCCAGATGAAGGACACCGTGCCCCCGACGCCGAGCAGCGCGCCCACGCCCAGCAGCACGTTGGACGTCCGCGCCTGGCGGCGGCCCGCTTCGAGCCGCGACGTCATGCAGTCCGCGAACGCCTCGCCGGCCGTGGCGCAGTCACCGCCGTTCTTCGACAGCTTCGACTCCGTGCTCCGCGCCGCCAGCCCGAAGCCCACGCCCGCGATGAGCGCCGCGCCGCCCGCGCCCCACAACACCTTGGGCAGCACGCGCGAGGAGCCCTGGGGCTCCCGCGTCGCCTGCGTCGTCACCAGCGGCGACCACACCTGCTGGAGCGCCTGCCTCGCGCGCGCGTCCGCCTCGCCCGGCGTCGTGGCCGGGGCCTCGAACTGCGCACGCGTCTCCGGGCCTCGCGCGTCCGTCAGCGTGAGCGCCACGCTGCGCTTTCCTCCCACGCCCAGCGCCACGCCCCGCACCAGCCTGCGCACGCCCAGCGCCGTGGCCTGCGCGCTCCGGCACTCCGCGTCGCCACACGCCGTCAGCGCCGCGCCCGAGCCGCGCAGCCGCGCCACCGTGTCCTCGCGCGACTCCAGGCACGCGTCCGGCAACGCGGCCACCGCGCGTCGCGTGGCGTCCTCCAGCTCGCGCGCGTCCGTGGACGGCAGGGCCAGCCTTTCGAAGGGCATGAGCACCACGCGCGTGTTCGCGTCGCAGGGCGCGGACATGCGCAGCAGCAGCAACACCAGGGATGCGGGCAGGCTCATGGCAGGTTCAGGGCACCAGCGCGGCGTCGGCCTCATCCGGCGACGGCGTGATGCCGAGGCTCGCCATGTAGCCCCGGTAGAAGCGCGGCCCGAAGGGCACGGAGAAGAGCTTGTCGCGCATCACGTCCTGCACCGCGCCCCGGGCCGCCACGCTGGCGTCGTGCCAGGGCAGGCCGCCCGCGTCCACCACCTCCGACGCGCGGCTGATGGCGAACGGCGCCTCCCGGCCGCTGCCCCGCAGGTAGTAGCCGCGGCCCAGGGGCAGGGCCACCACCAGCGGACGCTCGCGCTCCTTGTGCAGCTCCACCACGCGGATGCCGCGCGAGTCCTCCACCCACAGCCGGCCCGCCAGGCCCGTGGGCACCATCAGGTAGCCCAGCGACGCGGCGTCCCCCAGGTCCGTCAGCGCGAACGCGCGATTGAGCGCGGGCGGCTGGATGAACACGTTCGGCTGGCCCCGCACGTCGTTCGTGCCCTGGCTCGCGGCGGCCACGAAGGCCCGCAGCTCCGCGTAGTCCACCTTGCCGTCCCCGTTGACGTCCCCCGCGCCCGACAGCGCCGAGCGCACCATGTGGCTGAAGACGCCGGAGCGGATGGCGCTCCACTCCTGGCTCTCCTGCTCCGAGGCCGTGGACAGCACCACGCCCACCTGCGGGAAGCGCTCCAGCTCGCGGTTGCCCAAGAGCCCCTTCACCGCGTCCGCGTACGCGGGGCCCACCGGCAGCGCGCCGCGCGAGTGGACGAAGAAGTACGAATCACACGCGTCCACGATGAGCTGGAGGAAGGACGCCTTGCTCGGCGACACCACGCGCTCGTACAGCTCCGTGCGCGTCAGCGGCCCGTCCAGCAGGCTCACGGAGCCCTCGCCCGCGGCGCCGCGCTTGCCATGGCCCACGAACACGAAGGTCAGCACCGGCACCGCGCCCTTCGCCCGGTCCTCCGCCATGCGGGCGTTCAGGCGGGTGAGCGCGGCCCCCAGCGCGGGGTGCGTGGGCGGGCGCGTCTTCGCGGCGAGCCCCGGGTGCAGGGCCTGGGTCTCCGCGTCCAGCACGCTCAGCAGCACCACCTCCCGCGAGCGGGGCGCGAACAGCTCGTAGTACCGCGCGCCGTCGTCGTCCGCGTAGCGCAGGGGCGCCTGGGACGGGTGGGTGCCCGTGTTGCTGGCCACGATGAGGGCGTAATGCACCTGCTCCGGCGCGGCGCCCGCGGCGGTTGCGGCCAGGAGGAGGAGGACACCCAGGACCAGCGGCCTGTGAGGGGGCATAGGCATCAAGGGTTTACGCGACGCGCTGTGAGAAAGAATGCCATGGGCGGCGACCGACAATCCACCCGTGGCCGCTCGCGACAACATGCGGATGACGGGACCGCGACGGTCGCGGTAAGCCCTTGAGGGATGGAGTGGGATGACGACACGCTGCGCCGTTTTCGCGAAGGCACCCCGGAGGTGCTGGCGGATGTGTATCGCGCGCACGCGGAGCCGCTCGCTCGCCTGCTCAAGGCGGCCGCATGGCGGGGAGCCTTCACCCGTCTGAGGAACGCGATGGAGCTGGAGAACACGCTGTTGGAGACCTTCGCCCGCGCCTTCGAGCCACGCACGCGCGCCGCCTACAACGGCACGCGTCCCTATGCCCACTTCCTGATGGGCATCGCGCGCAACGTGCTGCTGGAGCAGTCGCGCGAGCGCGAGTTGGTGGGCCGCGACGAGGCCTTCGAGGGGCTCACCGAATCCTCCTCCGAGGAGGGCGGGCTGGATGCGCTGTTGGAGGACCGCGAGGTGGAGGCGCTGCTCGCGGCGTTCAAGGGCGGCCTGTCGCGAGAGGAACATCGGCTGTTCGAGCTGCGCTTCGGCGAGGGCCTGCCCCAGGAGGAGGCCGCCACGGCGCTGGGCCTCACGCGCATCCAGGTGCGGCGGCGCGAGTTCGGGTTGAAGTCCCGGTTGCTGGGGTTCCTCCAATCGAAGGGGTACCTCGAGGACCTGGAGACGCAGGGCTGGAGCTTCTTCAAGCGGCGGGGTGCGCGATGAGTGGGTGTGACGACCGCCAGGCGAAGCAGGCCATGGCCGCGCTCTTCGAGAAGGGCCGGGACGGGCTGGGCGCGGACGGCTTCGAGCGCCTGCGCGCGCACCTGGCCACGTGTCCGGGCTGTCAGGAGACGTACACGCGGCTGTCACGCGTGGAGTCGGTGCTGGAGCAGCGGGCGCTGCCGCGGGCCCGGAGCGCGCTCCTGGAACAGGCGCTGTTCGCCAGGCTTCAGCCCGCCCCCGAGCGCGCGGTGGTTGCGCCCGAGCGCCGGAGGTGGTTCGCGTCCCCGCTCTTCATGCCGCTGGCGCTGAGCGCCGCCGCCGCGACCGTGGCGCTGGTCGTCGTGGCGCCGTCGATGGAGCGCCAGGAGCAGCAGGGCGTGCCGGAGTGGCAGGCGCGCTCGTCCGCTCCGGGCGCGGGGGCCTGGGGCGTGCGCGCCTTCTGCATCTCGCCCGAGGGCACGGTGCTGGCGGAGGCCCGGCCCGGCGGGACGCTGACGTGCGCGGAGGGCAACGCGGTGCAGTTCAGCTACACCGCGCCGGAGCGCGTGCGCCTGTCGCTGGAGGGGCTGCCGAAGGAAGGCGAGCCGCTGCGCTTCTTCCCGAGCGAGGGCCCGGCCCCGGAGGTCGCCGCGGGCGTGGACGTCACGCTGCCCTTCAGCACGCCCGTGCAGGGCGGATGGCTGACGGGCCCGGTGCCGGTGCGCGCGCGCTTCACGGACGCCCACGGCCGCACCGTCGCGGACACGCAGGTGACGCTCCAGCCGCGCTGAGCCGCCTCCGCCTCACTTCACCCAACCCCATGAACGAACAACCCCCCTCCCGTGCGAGCACGGGAGGGGGGCGGGGACTGTCGTGCCTTGTGGGGTCCGTGAGTGACTACGGACGCTGGACACGGCGATCCACTTCCGCGGTGCCGGTGGACTGCGTGGCCACGTTTGAGCTGAACGCGCCAGGTGCCGGCGGGTGGGTTCGAAAGGGTGACGAGCTCCCGGGTGGGGACAAAGAGGTGCGTCGCGGCTTTTCAAAGCCCGCGCAAAAGGGGTGTGTCGGGGGCGCGGTCCCGTGGATCGCCGCTGCACCGGACTGTTCTGTACTGGCTGAATCCGGAGGGCTGTCGGGGAAGAGGGTCTTTCCGGCCCCTGGCGGTGACAGTGTCCGGAGCGCGAACGGGCCCGGGGTGGGTCGCCGGTATACAGTCGCGGTGTGTTCTACGCGTGTGTGCGGACGGTGGTGGCGCTGGCGCTGCGGCTCTTCTACCGGGTGAAGGTGAATGCCCCGGGTGAAGCGCCCTCCGGGCCGGTGCTCTTCGTGGGCAACCATCCGAACGGGCTCATCGACCCGGCGTTGGTGTTCATCCTCACGCGGCGCCAGGTGACGTTCATGGCCAAGGCGCCGCTGTTCAAGCTGCCCGTCATCGGCTGGCTGTTGAAGGGGCTGGACGCGCTGCCGGTGTATCGCAAGCAGGACGACCCGACGCAGATGGGGCGCAACGAGGGCACGCTGGACGCGGCGAAGGGCGCGCTCGTGCAGGGGCGGGCCATCACCATCTTCCCGGAGGGCAAGAGCCACTCGGAGCCGGAGCTGGCGGAGCTGAAGACGGGGGCGGCGCGCATCGCGCTCAACGCCGCGCGCGAGGGCGCCCCGGTGCTCATCGTCCCGGTGGGCCTCACCTACGCGGAGAAGAACGTCTTCCGCAGCGAGGTGCTCATCGACCAGGGAGCGCCCATCGACGTGACGGCCTTCCTGCCGAAGGACGCGGCGTCGGAGCAGGACGCGGTGCGCGCGCTGACGGAGCGGGTGGCGGAGGGCCTGCGCTCGGTGACGCTGAACCTGGAGCAGTGGGCGGACCTGCCGGTGGTGCGGGTGGCGGAGCAGCTCTATGCCTTCCGCCAGGGCGGCGCGCTGGACGCGGAGCGGCTGCGGCTGTGGGCGCGCGGCGTGCGGCTGTTCCGGACGCAGGAGCCGGAGCGCTACGCGCGCCTGCATCAGCACCTGGCCTCGTTCGGCAGCCGGATGGCGCTGGTGCAGGCCTCGCGGCCGGAGGAGCTGTCCGTGGAGTACCGCCCGGACAACGTGGTGCCGTTCGTAGCGAAGACGCTGCTGCGATTGGTGTTCGGGCTGCCGCTGTTCGCGCTGGGGCTGGCGGTGTTCGCGCTGCCCTATCCGCTGCCCCGGATGGCGGCGCGCAGGGCGGAGCTGGACATCCAGGCCACGGTGAAGTTCCTCACCGCGGTGGTGGTGTCCGTCGTGTGGTGGTGGGGCCTGACGGCGGTCGCGGCGGTGTGGGGCGGATGGGCGTGGGGGCTGGGGACCTTCGTGGGCATCCCGCCGCTGGCGCTGTTCACGCTGTCGTTCGCGGAGCGCTGGGACGCCATCCGCCATGACCTGGAGCTGTTCTTCACGCTGGGCAACCGGAAGCGCCTGAAGGCCCGGCTGCTCGCGGAAGGGGAGCGGCTGGCGGGCGAGGTGGAGCGGCTGGCGGAGGAGTACCGGCCGAAGCTCGACGCGCCCGTCGCGAGGTAACAGGCGGACCGGAAGATCCGCCGATGCTGTCGAAAGCTCCGCCCTGCTGCCGGACCCGGCCCGGTCGTTAGGTTCCCTCTCCAAGGGAATCAACACGAGGAGCAGGGCAATGGCGGCATACGACGTGGTCATCGTGGGAGGCGGCCCGGGTGGGCTCAACGCCGCGCTGTATCTGGGACGTGGGCGCAAGAAGGTGCTGCTCTGTGACGCGGGCACGCCGCGCAACGCGGCGGCGGAGCACATGCACGGCTTCGGTTCGCGTGACGGCATCCCGCCGCCGGAGTTCCGGCGCATCAGCCGCGAGCAGCTGAAGGCCTATCCCAACGTGGAGGTGCGCGACACGCGCGTGGGTTCCGTGGAGAAGCACGAGGGCGGCTTCCGCGTGGCGCTGGGCGACGGCACGTCGGTGGACGCCCGGCGCCTCCTGCTGGCGATGGGCGTGGTGGACGTCATGCTGGACATCCCCGGCTACCAGGAGCTGTGGGGGCCCAGCATCTTCCAGTGTCCCTACTGCCACGGCTGGGAGGTCCAGGACCAGCCGTTCGCCATGCTGGCGAAGAACCCGCAGTACCTGGACGGCGCCCCCATCATCCAGAACTGGTCGAAGGATCTCATCGTCTTCACCCACGGCGCCTTCGAGGTGCCAGCGGAGCAGCGTGAAAGACTCCAGGCCCTGGGCATCCCCCTGGAGGAGCGGAGGATCCGCGCGCTGCATGGGAGGGACGGGCGCTTGTCCGAGGTGGAGCTGGAGGACGGGACGCGCATCGCCCGGAGCGTGATGTTCTCCGCGCCGCCGCAGAAGCAGCACGAGCTGGTGACGCGGCTGGGACTCGAGCTGGATGACCTGGGCTACGTGAAGGTGGGCCCCACGGGCGAGACGTCCGTGCCCGGCGTCGTCGCGGTGGGGGACATGACGACGCCGATGCAGGCGGCCATCGCGGCGGCCAGCGCGGGCACCATCGCCGCGGCGATGATGAACCACGCCCTCATCCTGGAGGACGCGGACCGTCGCTACACGGAGGTGACGGGGAAGCCCGCCCCCTCACGGCAGAAGGGGCACTGAGTCCCGTCAGTGCGCGGACGGCGCGCGGTGCTGCTTGCGCCAGGCGGCGGGCGTGAGCCCCTCCGCGCGCCGGAACAGGCGGATGAAGTGCGTGGGGTCCGCGTAGCCCACGCGCTCCGCGATGATGTCCACGCGCTCGTCCGTGGACATCAGCCGCCGCCGCGCCTCCGCCATCCGTCCGGAGATGATCCACTCCACCACGCTGCGGCCCGTGGCCTGCTTCACCGCGGTGGTGACGTGCGCGGGCGAACGGCCCAAGGCCGCGGCCACCTCGCGCAGCGAGATGGGCTCCAGGCAGTGCCGTTCGATGAACGTGAGCGCGTCCCCCGCGAGCGACGCCCGCGACTCCACGGGCGTCCACGTGCTGGAGCGCGCCACCTCCGCGAGCACCAGGGAGAAGAGGCTGCGCGTCACCTGCTCCCCCAGCGCGCGGTGCGGTGCGCGTGTCTCCGCGTGCAGCTCCGACAGCAGCCGCACCAGGTGCTCCTGGCGCCCGGACGGAATCGGCACGACGGCGGAGGCGCCCTGGCGCACGCGCTCGAAGGGGGCCAGCAGCGGCCCCACCTCCGTGTGCGTGAAGGCGGACGGATGGAACCCGAGCCCCCAGACCTCCGCCCGCTCGGCCGCCACCGTGCGGTGCTTCTCACCCGCGGGGATGAGCATCACGTCGCCCGCGGACACCGTCAGCCGGGTGCGCTGGTCGATGACGGCCTTCCCGCCCGTGTAGAGCGCGAGCACGGCCTGCGGATGTGAGGCGGCATGCGGGGAGGGCGCCTGCTGGGCCTGCCCGCAGGCGACGACCAGGGTGCTCGACGGCGTATCCCAGCCGTGCACCGGGTGTGAATGCGCGACCGTCACGAACGCCTCCGCTTCCTTCCCCGGCGAGCAGTGAGCCTGCTCGCGTGAACCGAATGGGGCCTTGGATGCATTCCAGGCCCCGGCGTTTCGAACGACGGCGTCAGCCCTGCTGCGCGCGCGGCGTGGCCTCCCGGAACAGCTTCGCGCCCAGCAGGAGCGCCAGGCCGCCCAGCAGCACCGGCACCGCGTTGATGGCGATGGCGGTGTGGAGGCTGGCCATGTCGGCGATCTGCCCGATGAGCGTGGGCGAGATGGCGTCGCCCAGCATGTGGATGCAGAGCACGTTGAGGCCCATGGCGAAGGCGCGGAACGCGGGCGGCACGCAGTTGACGATGGCCGCGTTGATGGGGCCGCTGTTGAGGAAGATGAGGAACTGCGCCACGCCAATGGCCGCGAACGTCAGCGTCGTGTCCTTCAGGTTCACCGCCAGGTACATGCACGGCGCCGCGAGCAGCAGGCCGATGCCGGACAGCCACAGCCCGCCGCCCGCGCGCTTGCGGTCCATCTTGTCGCCCAGCCAGCCGCCGGCCACGGTGCCCGTGAGGCCCGCCACCGCCGTGATGGCGCCGAACACCAGGCCCACGCGGCCCGGGTGCTCCAGCCACAGGTGCCGCTCGCGCACCAGGTACGTGGGCATCCAGAACGCAAGTCCGCCAATGGAGAACGTCATCAGCGTGTAGCCCGCCGTCGTGGCCCAGAAGGCCATGTTGCGGCCCAGCCCCTTGAGGCCCTCCATGAACGGCAGCTTCACCGCCGCGTCCGGCCCGTCCATGGCGCCGCGCTGGGGCTCCGGCATGAAGAACGCCATGGCGCCCAGCACGAGCCCCGGCACGCCGCCCGCGAAGAACGCCGCGTGCCACGAATACGTCTGCGTCAGCCACCCGCCCAGGCCGTAGCCCATGGCGGAGCCCACCGGGATGGCGATGTAGAAGTACGACAGCATCCGCGTGCGCTGCTCGCGCGGATACAGGTCGGAGATGATGGACGGCGCCACCGCGCCATAGCCCGCCTCGCCAATGCCAATCACCGCGCGCGCCAGGAGGAGCGCCGTGAAGCTGGACGCCAGGCCGCTGGCCCCCGTGGCCAGGCTCCACAGGATGACGCCGCCCGCCACCAGCAGCCGGCGGGGGACGCGGTCCCCCAGGAAGCCGCCCAGGGGCGACGCCAGCATGAACACGACGATGAAGACGGTGCCCAGCAGGCCGGACTGCGCGTCGTTGATGCCGAAGTCCTTCTGAATCTCCGGCAGCGCGACGGCGATGATGTACCGGTCGAGGTAGTTGACCAGGTTGATCAGCGTGAGGATGAACAGCGCGTAGCCCGCGCGCACGGACTGCGTGGCGTGCGAGCTGGACGGGGCGACGGGGGAGGAGGCGTTCATGAGCGAGAGGAGCCGGAGCCAGAGCCGAAGCGGTGTGCCAGCAGGCCCCAGCGCAGGCCGCGGTCGCTCACGCGGCACGCATCCAGGCCCAGCGCCTTCACCGCTTCACGCAGGATGAGGGCCCCCGCGGGGATGACGTCCGCGCGCTTGGGCTGGAGGCCGGGCAGCGTCCGCCGCGCGTCCAGGGGCATGGCGCACAGCTGGTCCGTGAGCGTGTCCAGCTCGCCCCGGGACAGCGTGCCGCCATGGACCGCTTCCGCGTCGTAGGTCGCCATCTGGTGCTGCACGGCGAACAGCGTCGTCACCGTGCCGGCCACGCCCACCAGCATCGCGCCGGGGGGCGGCGGGGGCAGGGCGGAGAAGGTGTCGCGCAGGTGCGCCTCGATGCCAGCGCGCTCGTCCGCGGACAGCGGGTCGGTGCGCACGTAGCGCTCCGTGAGCCGCACCGCGCCCACGTCGAAGCTGTGGCGGAAGGCCACCGTGCCCGCGTCGCTGCCGTAGATGAACTCCGTGGACCCACCGCCGATGTCCACCACCAGCAGCGGCCCCGCGGCCTCGCTCGCGAAGTCCTGGGCCACCGCGGCGAAGGACAGCTGCGCCTCCATCTCCCCGGGGATGATCTCCACCGTCACGTCCGCGCGGGCCTTGGCCTGGGCGATGAAGTCCGCGCCGTTCGTCGCGTCGCGCGCGGCGCTGGTGGCGGACACGGCGATGGCCTCCGCGCCCAGCTCGCGGGCCTCGTTGGCAAAGGCCACCAGCACGGACAGCGTGGCCTCCATGCCCTCGGAGGACAGCACGCGGTGGGTGTCCACGCCCCGGCCCAGGCGGGTGATTTCGGCGCGCTCCACCACGGCCTGGAAGCGGCCGTCCGGCTGGCGGTCCGCCACCAGCAGCAGCACGGAGTTGGTCCCGATATCGATGGATGCGAAGCGAGGCATGCCGCGAACACTACTCAACGCAGCAGCGCTTCCAAAGCACGCACCAGCGCCTCGTAGTCCGCTGAGGTGTTGTAGAGCTGCGCGGACAGCCGCAGGTGCCGGCGGGGCGCGCGGGGCCATGCCGTGACGGGGATCTCGATGTGGTGCTCCTCGAACAGGCGCACATGCAGGGGATCCACGTAGAGCGGCGGCTCGGGGCGCTCGGGGAAGCCGTCCGGCAGGGCCACGCACGCCATGCTGCCCACCATGGACTCCGGGCACAGCGGCGTCGCGTTGCCCAGCTTCGCGTCCAACCTCCGCCGGGCGGCAAGGGCCAGGGCCCGGTTGGTCTCCATCACCTCCGGCCACCCGCCCGGAACGAGCCCCGCCATGAAGCGGATGACGGTGGGGATGCACAGGAAGGGCGTGGGGTCCACCGTGCCCACCCAGTCGAACTCCAGCCGGAAGCGCGAGCGGTCCGCGCGCGGCGAGTTGTGCCCGTGGCTCACCACCATGGGCTTGAAGTCCGGCTGCAGGTCGCGGCGCACGTGCAGGAACGCGGCGCCCTTGGGCGCGCACAGCCACTTGTGGCAGTTGCCCGTGTAGTACGCCGCGCCCAGCTCCTGGATCGCCAGCGGCACCATGCCCGGCCCGTGCGCGCCGTCCACCAGCGTCTCCACGCCCTTCTCCCGCAGCTTGCGCACCAGCTCCGCCAGCGGCATGACCAGCGCCGTCTGGCTGGTGATGTGGTCCACGAGGACGAGCCGCGTGCGCGGCGTCACCCGCGCCATCACCGCGTCCACCACCGACTCCGGCGAGGACACCGGCCAGGGCAGCTTCGCTACCACCACCTTCACGCCCTTTTCGGCGGCGGCCACGTCCAGCGCGTTCTTGGACGCGTTGTATTCGTTGTCGGTGGTGAGCAGCTCGTCGCCGGGCTGGAAGCGCAGGTTGCGCAGCACGGTGTTCACGCCCGTGGTGGCGTTGGGCACGAACGCCAGGTCGTCCGGGTCCGCGCCCACGAACGCCCCGAGCGCGGCGCGCGCCTCGTCCAGCAGCGGCTCCACCTCGCGGGCGAGGAAGCGCACGGGCTCCGCCTCCAGCCGGGCCCGCAGCTCCGACTGGTGCTGGAGCACCGGCTTGGGGCAGGCGCCAAACGAGCCGTGGTTGAGGAAGACGACCTGGGGGTCCAACCCCCAGTGGGTCTTGTGGGCGGGGAGGGGAGCGCTCATGGAGCGCGCAATGCACTCCGGCGCCTCCCCCCTGTCAACGGACGCCCGCCGTGACGGACTACTTCGCCGCCGGAGCGGTGCCCCAGTCCGGGGTCAGCCAGTGGCCCTTCTCCATGGGCAGCGGCAGCTGGTTGTTGCCCTCGGAGGTCATCACCCACAGGTGCGCGCCGCCGTTGCGGTTGGTGCTGAAGATGATGAGCCGGCCGTTGGGGGAGAACGTGGGCTCCTCGTTGTTGCCCTGGTCCTGCGTCAGGCGCGTCACCTTGCCCGTGCCCACGTTGACGGTGAAGAGGTCGAAGGCGTTGCGCTCGTCGCGAGCGGTGAAGGCGATGAGGTCCCCGCGCGGCGACCAGTCCGGCGTCTGGTTGTAGTTGCCCTGGAAGGTGAGCCGCTTCACGCCGGAGCCGTCCGCGTTCATCACGTACACCTGCGGGCTGCCGCCCCGGTTGGACACGAACGCGATGCGCTTGCCGTCCGGCGACCAGGTGGGGCTGGTGTTGAGGCCGTAGGGCGTGTCCGTGATGGCCTTCGCGCCGGAGCCGTCCGCCGAGGCGACGTAGATCTGCGCGCTCTCACCCTCCGCCAGCGCGTAGGCGATGCGCTTGCCGTCCGGCGAGTACGCGACGCCCGTGGCCATCTGGCCTTCGGTCACCAGCGGCTTCGCCTCGCCGCCGGGGGACTGCACGTAGATGTCCGGCCGGTTCTTCCGGTAGGACGTGTAGGCCACCTGGCCGGACGGGCTGAGCGTGGGGAGGATGTGCGTGCCGCCCTTGGTGAGCGCCTGCGCGTTCATGCCGTCCCAGTCCGCCACGTACACGTCGCGGTTGGCGCCCGCCTTGCGCACGTAGGTGATGCGCGACAGGAAGGGGCTCGCCTCGCGGGTGAAGTGCCGGTAGAGCGCGTCCGCCAGCGCGTGCGCCAGCTTCCGGGGCTCACCAGCCGGCGCGTCCCTGGCCACCTTCATCTCCTCCTTGCCCGTGGCCACGCTGAACAGGCGCAGCTCGCCGCGCAGCGCGCCGCCGTCCTGCGCCAGCGACACCTTCACCAGCGACTCCGCGCCCACGTCCGCCCAGCGGCTGAAGTTGATGCTGCCCGCCGTCATGCCTTCCTTGGCGTCCGCGGTGAAGCCCGCGCGATCCAACACCTGGAAGATGCCGGAGGCGGTGAGGTCGTACGTGAAGGCGGTGTCGAAGGACTGCGCGGACTTCTTGTCCGCGCCCTCCTGCACCACGGGCGCGGGGGCCGCGAGCGGCAGCGGGCGGAAGTTCGCGCCGGAGATTTCAATGACGGGCGCCTGCGCCAGCACCAGCGCGGGGACCAGGAGGAGCGACAGCAGGAGGGCTTTCATGGGCTGAACACCAGGACGACGCCGTTCTTCTGGAGCGCGTCGCGAAGCGCATCGGGGGGAGGAGAGAAGGGGGAGGCCTTGCGCACGGCGGCCACCACCGCCGCGTCGAACAGCTCGTTGCCGCTGGCCTTGGCCAGGCTCACGTCCAGCACTTCGCCCGCGCGGCCCAGCTTCATGGCCACCTGCGCCTTGAGGTACAGGCGCTCCGCGTCGGGGATGGTGTCCGCCACGTTGTAGTGACGGCGCACCTGGGACTTCAGGAGGCCGTAGTACCGCTCGCCCTCCGCCACCGCGGAGTCACCGTCCGGGTCGCCGTCCTCGGCGCCTTCCAGCTCCTCCGGCTCCGTGGGCTTCGCGGACTTGTCGAACGCGCCGAAGAGC
>NZ_RAWC01000136.1:0-24392 GCF_003611685.1 Corallococcus sp. CA049B
CCCTGCCCCTCCTCCTCCTGCTGACCGCCCTGCCCCCGTGCGCTGACCGGGAGGCCGTGTCGCGCCGGCTCGAGGACACGGCGCGCTCGCGGCCGGAGGCGTTCAACGCGGAGGTGAACCGGCTGGTGGAGGCCCTGGACGGCGTGCCCCTGCCGCCCGGAGCCTCCGGACAGACGGCGCCCGAGCGCGCCACGCAGCTCACCGTGTACCTGGAGGCCGTGTGCGCCCTGGACGCGGAGCCGGCCGTGGCGCCTGGCGTGACGAGCGACCCCGAGCGGCTGCGCGCCATCCTCGACCGGCCGGAGTTCGCGAGAGCCCGGCAGCGCAACAGCGACCTGCTGACGCGCCTCTTGCGCGAGCTGCAGAACTGGCTGGAGGGCCTCTTCGAATCCCGGGGCGCGCAGGGCTTCGCGGTGGCCACGCGCGCCGTGATGCTGGGCCTGGCGCTGGCGGTGGTGCTGTTCGGCGTGCTGCGGGTGCGCTGGCGCCGGAGCAGGAAGACGGTGAGCGCGCCGGGAGTGGCGGGCGAAGCCGCGCCCCTGGAGCTGGACACCCCCGGAGAACACCTGGGCCGGGCGCGCACCGCGCTGGAGACGGAGGACGCGCGCGAGGCCATTCGCGAAGGCTTGCTGGGCCTGCTGTCCACGCTGGAGCAGCGAAAGCTGGCGCGGCCGGACCGCGTGAAGACGAACCGCGAGCTCGCCGCGGAGCTGCCCACGCGAGGCGCCCCCGCGCGCGTGACGGGTGAAGTGGAGCGGCTGGTCGGCTGGTACGACCGGGCCTTCTATTCGCTGGAGCCGGTGTCGCGCGAGGAGGCCACGCGCTTCGTGGAGTCCGTGGAGCAGCTGCACGGCTCGCTCGCGGAGGTCCGGCCGTGAGGAACGCGCGCGTCGCGGTCATCCTGGGCTTGATGATCGCCGTGGCGCTGGCGGTGGGGCTGGCCTCGCACGAGGCCCCGCCGGACTCCCCCGTGCCGTCCATCACGAACCCGGGCCCGCTGGGGCTCAAGGCCCTCTTCCTCTACCTGGAGGAACGTGGGCGGGACGTCAGCGCGCAGACGTCGTCCCTGGACTCGATTCCCGCCGGGACGCGCACGCTGGTCATCGCCGCGCCGCAGGCCCAGCCCATCACGAAGGAGGAGGTCGCCGCGCTGGAGCGCTTCGTCCGGGGCGGCGGCACGCTGGTGTACCTGTCTCCGCATGCGCTGGGCGAACACCAGCCGGGCATGGAGGACTGGCTGCACATCGTCTCCGGCGCGCTGCCCGGCACGAACCACCAGGGCCTCGCCTCCGAGTGGGTGGATCCCGCTGGCGTCACCGTGGACGTGTGGCTGCCCGCGGGCGCGCTGCGTGACCTGTCGCTCCTGCGCGTGGCCCGGGACCGGAGCCTGCGGGTGGAACATGAGGACGCGGTGCCGCTGGCGGGCCTGGGCAGCGCGGGCGTGCTGTGGCGCTGGGACCTGGGCCAGGGCGAGGTCTACGTCGCCGCGGGCCCGGACCTCGCGGAGAACCGGCGGCTGGAGCTGCTCGACAACCTGCGCTTCTGGGATGCGCTCGCCGCGCGCGGCCCCCTGCGCTTCGACGAGTTCCACCACGCCGTCATCACCCGCCCGCCCCTGGCCCAGGGCCTCTGGGTCTTCATCGCGCAGAGCCTCGCCGTGGGGCTCGTCTACGTCGTCTCCCGAGGCACCCGCTTCGGCGCCCCCCGGCCCGTGCGCGTGGAGCGGCACCGCTCGTCACGCGAGTACGTGCGCTCGCTGGGCTGGCTCATGCGCCGCGCGAAGGTGGAGGCGGAGCTGCTGCCGGAGCTCGACACGGGCCTGCGACGCCTGATGCAGGAGCGCCTGGGCATCGCCCCCTCCCTGCCGGACACGGAGGCCGCGCGGCTCTTGGAGGAGACCTGCGGCGTGCCCGCGCGCGACTACCTGGACGCGAAGGAGGACCTGCTGCGCACGAAGGAGCGCCCCCCCATCCGCCCCGCCGACTACACCCGCCTCGCCCGCCGCTACGCCCTGCTGGAGCGCCGCGTGACGGGCCGCGCCTGACGGCGAGCATGCTTTCACTGACGATGCATTGACGGCTTTGCGGAATCAGACATGCGTTCAGGAATCGCCACGCCGAGGCGGCATTGCCTCAATCATAAGGACAACGCTCTGGTAGCCCATGTCAGCGGTTGGGTGCCTGTTCAGGAATAGCGCCGGTCTCAGAGTTGCCTCAAGAAGCCGAGGTGGAGCGCAGCTCACGCCTGCTCGCTCAACTCCGAGACCTGCTCTTCAGCCGCAGGATTGACAATCGGAATTGCCGGACCCTCCGTCGAGCCTCTCTCGCAGATGCTCCTCCTTCATGCCAGGCGCCATCGTCCTGCTCGCAAGCTGGTGGTATTATCCGGGGAACTGGGAGAAAGCCATTGACACCCTTCAATGCCTATCAGGCAGTGGATCGGGAATGGGATGGCTGTTCGGGCCGAACTTCGTCGTCGCGCTCATCGTCATCGCCTTCGTGACCGGGTTGCTCTGTCACGCCACCGCGCACAGCCTGCACTGGGTCGTGGGCGTGCTCGTGCTCTGCCTCATCGGGTCGGACTTCCGCGCCTGGTCGGTCCGGTTTGGCAAGACCGGCAAAAATTCCTGAGGCAGACAGGCCGACTTCCGCTCCGGCTCCAGTCCATTCACAGCTCAAACACGGCTCCTCACCTCACAGAAAGCACGCTGTGCGCAAGCCTTTGAGGGGGAGCAGCAATGGAACCGACACATCCACGACACCCACCCGCCACGAGCCCGGACCTCATCGCGCGCTCGGGGGAGGCGTTCGGCCCCCGTCCGGAAGCCTCCGCGCTCGGATGGGATGACCTGCTGCCGGTGACCCGGTTCGCCACCGAAGAACTCATCAACTGGCTGCACACCGCCGTCGGGAAGCATGAGGGCAAGGAAAAGTCCCCTCGTTCGGGCGACGCGTCCTCCTGCGAGGAGCGGCAGGTCAAGGATCAGCTCGCCACCAGCGTCCTCGTCGCCGGCGACCGGGGCTACGGGAAGACCACCATCCTGCTGACGCTCGACCAGGCCCTGCGCGATCCGAAGGCGTTCCTCGGCTTCGGCTCGCGCAGAGGAGAGCCGATGCCGATGCCACTGGCCGGCATCTGCCAAAAGCTCGAAAAGCTCCAGGAGAGCCTCGTCTGGCTGCCGCTCCTCGACGTCGAGCCGCTGCCCAGTGAGGGGACGGCCAATCTGCTGGCCACGCTGCTGGTATGCGCGCGTGAGGCCATTGACCGGGACCACCACCGGAAGGACCGATGGGTCGCACCCTCGCTGCTTGAGGAGGGCCTCGATGACCCGTACGGCAAGATCGACAAGCTCATCCAGGGCGCGACCTTCATGTGGGCGGATCGCCGCGCCCAGGATGCCCTCCAGGGCGCGTCCCAGGATGTCAAGGCCGCCGAAATCTACACCACCTTCCGAGAAGACTTCTTCTCCGCCATGGAGTGCGTCTCCAGTTTGATGGCCGCGCGGAGGTTCGGGCACACGACGAAGCAGAAGCTCCTGCTGGTGCTGCCCATCGACAACGTGGACCGCAGCACGCAGCACCTCGCCTCCATCATCAAGTTGGTACGGATGGTGGCCAGCCCACGGCTGTGGTTCGTCCTCGCCGCGGGACGGCAGGAGTTCCAGCTCTTCCTGGAGCGAACCTTCCTCAAGGAGCTCACCGACTTCTCCCATCTCCCAATGGACCTGCGGGGCGAGGAGGATGCGCGCTCCATCGCACGGCGCCAGGCCGCCGCCGCCATGCACCGGGTGCTGCCGTCCGCGCATCAAATCAAGATCGAGCCGGTCCCCCCCGAAGAGGTGTGGCGCTTCACGGCGGCTCCCCGCCTCCTGACGACCCAGGGAGAGCCCGATGAGCTCTGGACCTTCCTCGACGCGCTCCCGCTTCCGGGAGAGGCCGGGCACGAGGATGGGTTGAGGAGCCTCGCGGATCTCTTCGACATCGAAAAGCAGCTCCGGGGGCACGGCAACGAGGGCGCCGAGCTCCTGACGGCCTGCCGCGCATTCCTGGCGGAGGAGCGCGGCGAGGACCTTGCGCCGAGCGCAGCCCAGGACACAGAGGCGGAGGCGGAAGAGACGGAGGAACGAGAAGTGGCGATGAAGGCAGCTGGCGCCGCGGCGAGTGCCCAGAACGCGGAGGGCGCCTCCGTTCTGCCGGTGGATGTGGGCGGCGCGTTCCTCTTCGACATCCAGCGGCAACTGCGCGACGCCAGGGGGCCCGTGAGTGAGGAGCTGGTGGAGGTCGTCGTACGCCTGCAGTCTCAAATGGGAGCGCCCACGCCGCGTGCGCGCCGCCAGAACCCCGTCTTCACCCATGCGGGCCGGCTCGCCCTCAATCTTTCGGCGCGCGGTGCGCTGGACCTCTGGCAGGCCGCCCAACTTCGCGTCCTGCAGAAAAAGCAGCACACCCACAAGCCCGATGAGAAGCATTGCCTCTTCTGCTCGGAGCTGTCCATCAAGCTGGCGACGACCATGCTCCACTCCGCCATTGACGAGAGCGAGCTGCCCGCCTGGGCCACCGAGCAGTTGCACAACCGAATCCTTCGCTTGGATGACCAGGACCGCAACATCCTCGACCTCACCGGCAATCCCGTGCGCCGGAAGAAGGTCACCACGCTGTCCGACATGCTGGAGTGGTTCCCGGATTGGAACGACCCGGCGAAGCCTTCACCAGGCAGGACCTCCCAGGCGTCGGGGTCCGAGGCGCAATTGCTGCGCAGCGAGCTGCACCTGCGGCACCTGAAGGACGACATCCTCGAGCTGCACGACGCGGCCAGCCCCGGGCGCAATGTGCCCCTGCCACCGCAGGTCGCGGGCTGGTACATGGTGCTGCACGACCTGCTCGTGCTCTGCAACGACCGGCGAGTGCTCAACGGCGACGAAACGTCGCTGGGCACCACCCCCGCGATGGCAGTGACCTTGCACACGGCGAAGCTCCCGAACCTCGGCGAGACCCGGCTTGGCTTCTGGTGGACTCCGCCCAGGTGGGACACCTTCATCGACTTCTCCATCTTCGCCACGCAGTGGCAGGCGTTCCTGCACCGCACTCGCTTTCTCTTCGCTCCCGAGAAAGGACGCGTCTCCGACCACCAGCGCTTCGCGGCCTTCCGCTTCGTGTTCGTGCTGGCCGCGTGGTTCGACAACATCCGGTCGGTGGCGGGACGCGGGCGAGGCGGGTGGAACTGGGAGGTGCGCAACGAGAACGGCAAACTCCCTCTCGGCATGGTGGTGCCCCCCAGCGACGCGGCCTCCAAGGGCAGGCCGAATGGTTTCCGCGAGGAAGCGGTCGCGAGCTATCTGGACTACGTCAGGGACGGACTCGACAAGCTCTACCAAGACTCCCGGGGCGCGGCCTCCTACGGCAGGCGTCGGCTGGCGCTGGCCTGGCTTGACCAGGACGTTCCCTTGATGCTGCACCCCGAGTTCCTCCCGCCGTTCTGCCTGGAGCACCTGGGCCTGCGAGAGAAGCTCGCCAAGACCGAGCTCTGGAAGAACCACTGGCAGAACAGCTGGCCCTTCATCGACAGCCACCGGTCCATGTTGATCCGCGAGACGCTGCGCGACTCCCAGGATGTCCAGGCACTCGAGGCGGAGTTCAGTGGCGACACACAGGGACGCCTCGCCCTGCGCGAGTGGTGTTTGAAGGCGTGCAGGGACTGGGAGGCGATGACGCGCCGGCACGCCGACCTCGTCCGGGGAACGCCATGAGGGCCGCCGGTTCCACGCCCGGCATCCCCCTGATGCCCAGGCGCGTCGTCGAGGCCTACGTGCGGGCGGAGGTCGCCAGCTTCCCCCTCGTCAGCATGACGGCCTTCGAGAGCGCGATGGTGCAGCTCAACCCCAACCTGGACAAGGGCGAGCGCCAGCCCAACCGGACCCTGGGGTTGTGGCGGGAGTGCGAGCGCACGCTGTCAGAACACGCGAGCGGCTGGTCCCTGGACCGGCTCGTGCTCGCGCGTGACTTCTTCTGGTTCGGCGACGCGCCCGGACGCCGGCGGGCGTCCACGCAGCGGCACGTCTCCATGCGGCTGTACCTGACCAACCTGGCCCGTGGCTTCCTCAAGTCCCGCCCCGGCATCACCTGGCTCGAATGGCGCAGCGACGCCAACGCCTTCGATGCGTCCAGCCACTACCGCTGGCTCACCTTCGCGCTCCCGGAAGATCTGCTGCTGGCCGCCATTCCGGAGGAGCCGCCTCCTGTCGAGGTGCGCCTGGAGTCCCCTCCGCTGATGCAGTCCCTGGAGGACGCCGGGGTGGCGGAGATCCACCAGCACATCGGCGCGAGCATGGACTTTCCCCTCCTCTGGGCCTCGCTGCTCGCGGAGCTGGCGGACCCCATGCTCCAGGAGACAGCGGCGGAGAGCCCCGCCCTGCCAGTCAAGGACGGCAAGCTGCTGCTGCGCTGGTTGTTGGCCGCGGCCATCGCCCGCTGCGTGCTCGCCGAGTACATGATCAGCCGTCACACCGGCTGCCGCTTCGAGACATTCCAAGAATTCATGGATGAGCGGAGCGGGTTTCGGGTCTGGCCCGGCACCCATCTCTACATCCTGGCACGGACGCTCCAGGCCCTCGCTCGGGGCGATTCGGAGCAACTCCCCGCGTTCCATGCCTTGCATGGCCTGTACATGGCACTCCACCCCGTGGGCAGCACCCTGCCCGCTCAGCGACCTCAGACACTCCGGGAGGTGTGGCAGCTCTGTGATCCCATCGCCGTGCGACTGAATTTGGATGATCCCAACGGCGGGGAGCGGTGGCTGATGCGCCACGGCATGAACTACCTGGGTGAGAGTGAGAAGGAGCCGCTGGAGGACAGGACGGACGTCCTCTTCTCACGGATCTTCTGGCAGGCACTGAGGGTGCGCTGCATCTACTACCGCACCGTGGTGCAGCGGCCCATGACGGCGGGACTGCAGTGGTTCGTTCGCTTCAGCGACAGGCTGGGTTGGGCACGCGAGCCGCTGCGGGACGTGCGCTCCGAGATGTCCTTCCGGGTGGCGGGCCGGGGTCGTCCCCTTCGCGCCCTGGAGGCACGCATCACGCCTTGGGACACGTCCTTCGATTTGGCCAGGGACCTGCTGTCGCTCACCCATTCCTGGCGGCAGGTGATTGGACACTCCAAGGATCCCAGCCCCGGTCAGCGTGAGCCCGAGTTCGGTGTCATCATCCACTTCGTCAAGGAGCGCGACCCGGACAAACGCTGGGCAAGCGGAGCGCCGCCCGCGGGCCAGCGGCAGACGTTCGCCGAGCCCCACCCCCGCGAGGGAATCCGCATGGGGGGCCGCTACGCGGACTACTTCGCCAAGCAGGTGGTGAAGGCCCGCGCGCTGGTGAAGCTGCTGCGCGACGTGCCGTTGGTGCTATGGCTGCTGCGCGGCCTGGATGTGGCCTCCGTGGAACTCGGCGTGCCCACCTGGGTGCTGGTGCCCATCTACCACCACATCCACTGGGAGGCGAACGTGGCGGCGACAACGCCCGCGGCCATGCATCACGGCCAGCATCCGCCGCCCCTGCGGCTGACGGCCCACGTGGGCGAGGACTTCCGCCATCTCATGGAGGGCCTGCGCCGCATCTTCGAGTGTCTGCAGTACCTGATGGTCGCCTCCGGCGGGCGCCTGGGGCACGCCACGGCGCTGGGCATCGAGCCGCGGCTGTGGGCGGAGTCCACAGGGTCGGTGATGATGACCGCCGAGGATCGACTGTGGGACCTCGTTTTCGAGTGGCGGCTGTACAGCAGCTACCGCATTCCCCCTGACCTCCGAGCGGAGGCGCCCCCGGGACGCCCCGAGCAGGTGGAGAACGCCATCCGCGAGCTGGCCGCCAACGTCTTTGGCGGTCGCCACGGCTATGAGCCCCCGGTGCTCGCCGAGACGCACCACGTGCTGCACCGGCTCATGTGCCAACCGGAGGCGCATGTGGAGGAGGGCACCCTGGACGGCTTCAACCACGCCGTGGAGCGGCTCAACGACGAGGAGGTGCGCAACCTCTCGCAGGTGCGCCGGCTGTTGCGCGCCTACCGCGAGGATGAGCAGGTCTTCCAGCGCGGGCAGGAGCCGGTGGACATCACCCTGGACGACTCGGAGCTGGCGGCCCTCTATGCGGTGCAGAACGCGCTGCGGCGCGCCGTGAGCATGCGGCAGGTGGTCGTGGAGGTGAACCCCTCCAGCAACCTGTTGATCGGGGACATGATGGATTTGCGCAACCACCCGATCCTGCGCCTCCACCCACCCGAGCCCCAGGGGAGCGTGCCGCCGGTGCCCATCGCCGTGAGCTCCGACGACCCCATCGTCTTCAGCACGTGGCTGATGCACGAGTACGAGTTGATCTTCGAGGCAGCGCTGACGGCGGGCTACCCGGAGCGCTGCGTGACGGAGTGGCTGGACAAGATCCGGCGCACGGGCCTCGATGGCCGCTTCACCGTGGCCTGGCTGCCCCGGGCAAGCACGCTCGCGGAGGAGCTGGAGTGCAAGCTGCATGAGTACCTGCACAGCTGGATACCCTCGGCCCGCCGCGTTCGCGGTGACTGCCAGTCCGCACGACAATGAAGCCAACGCCTTGCCCTGACGCGAATGACGAAGGCGCGGTGCCCGGGGCGCTCACACGCTCCGGACCCGCGCCCTCCTGCCGCCCGGTACCGGACCGGACCTACAGCTTCTTGCCCGCCGCGAGCATCGCCTCACCCACGTGCTGACGGATTTCCGCGACGCGCGCCTCCCAGCTCTCGTGGAAGATCTTCTCCGCGCGCTCCCGGTTCGGGCCCGGGTTGTCCGCCAGCGCCGCGTTGACCTGCTTCACGTAGTCCTCCGGCGTGGTCGCGATGCGGCACAGGCCCACCTTGCGGACCTCCGGCAGATCCGACGACACCACCGGCAGGCCGGACGCCAGGTACTCGCGCACCTTCAGCGGGTTGGAGTTCAGCGTCAGCTCGTTGATGACGAACGGGTTGAGCGCCACGTCGAACGCCTTGTTGTAGCCCGGCAGGTCCGCGTACGGCTTGCGCCCCAGCATGTGGATGTTGGGCACCGCGCGCAGGCGGCTGTCGTCGCAGTCCGGCGTCGTCTTGCCCACGATGACCACCGAGCCCTCCGGGTGCGCCTTCGCGCACGCGATGATGGCGTCCTGATCAATCCAGTCCGCCACCAGCCCGAAGAAGCCGATGATGGGCTTGGGCAGCTTCGCGATGTCCTCCGGAATCTTCGTGGCCGGGTCGCACGCCTTCACGAAGTGCGCGTGGTCCGTGCCGTGGCGCACCAGCACCGTGCGAGGGTTCACGCGCTTCTTGTTCTCGTACAGGCGCTCCGCGGACGTGATGCACATGTCCGCGCGGCGCAAGAGGCGCTCCTCCAGCTCCGCGATGTGCTTGCCGTTCGTGTCGCTGAACGCGGAGAACTCATCCACGCAGTGGTACACGACGAAGTCCTCGCCCAGCGTGCCGGACACCGGCGCGGACGCGGGCAGGAAGCTCCAGGAGATGGGGCGCTCGAACTTCAGCTGCTTCATCGCGCGCAGCACCTGGAGCCGCAGCAGGTGGCGGTTCGCCTGGCGCACCGTCTCCGAGCCGTAGAACGGAATCGCCAGCGGCGCCAGCACGTGCAGGTTGGGCTCCACCTCCTTGATGCCCTGGGTGAACGTCTTCAGCTTCTTGATGATCCGCTGCGCGTCGTGCGCGTTCGCCTTGGGCGCGCGGTTGCCGATGCTGTTCACCCACAGCACCCGGTTGTCCCGCGAGAGGATCCGCATGATGTGGACCTTCGACAGCGGATCCCCGTCCCAGTCGTTGGAGAACACCACCAGGTCCCGCCCGCGAAGGGCCCGCTTCGACAGGTCCATCTCTTCACTGCGCCGCATCGTCTGCTCCTGAAGTCAAAAGTTCCGTGCTGAAAGCCTTGAAGCGCGCCCTCTGACTCTAAGGCGCCCCAACCCGTCCCCACTCCGTCACGCCGCGTTCACGGTTCCTGCACCTGCCATGCCGGACGGCAGCAACTCCGCGTACAGGTCCAGCATCACCGGCCCCGCATCCGGAGCCGTCACCTTCGCCGGGCCCGCCGCCAGCGCGTCGCGCACCGCCTGCGCCAGCGCCCGCTCGTCCCCGGCCTTGAACAACCGCGTGCCTTCGGGCCGAGCGCACACGTCGCTGGCCACGCACGGCACGCCCAACGCCAGCGCCTCGCGCACGGAGATGGAGTCCCCGTCGTGCGTCGTGGGCCGGATGAAGACGTCGCTCTGGGACAGGAGCCCCAGCGCCTTCGCGTGCTCCAACTCGCCCAGGTCCTCCAGCAGCCCCGCCACGCCCAGCTCGCGCGCGTCGCGGATGAACTCCTCGGAGCGCGTGCCCGGGCCGAACAACGCCAGGCCCACGCCCGGGTGCGCTTCCGCCACGAGCTTCAGCGCGCGGAACATCTGCTTGCGCCCGTACACGGGCGACGGGTGGTGCGCCATCGCGAGCAGCGGACCGCGCCGGGCCCGCGCGGCCTCCACCTCCGGCGTCACCGGACCGGGCCGCACCTGCGAGCCGCAGAAGGCCGGATGCACCACGACCTTGTCCTCCGGCACGCCGCACGCGACCACCGCGTCGCGCACCGCCGGGGACACCGCCACCACCCGCGCGTAGCCCGCCAGCGCCGTGCGCGCGAACACGCGCCGGGCCTGCGACTCCGCCAGGTAGTCCGGAATCAGCCCGGAGTGCAGCGTGATGACGCGCGGCGAGCGCGGCCCGGGCATGGTGCCCACCAGCGCCGCCAGCACCCAGGCCTTCGGGTTGTTGCCGCTGGTGTGCAGGTGGACCGTCCAGCCCGCGGAGGTGAATCCCGCGAGCCGCAGGCCGAAGGCGGCGGCGCCGTGCACGGGGAGGACGTCCGGAGCCGGCCGGCCACCCTTCCCGATATCGAGCACCTTCGCCTCGACCCCGCGGTCGCGCAGAAATTGATGGAGTTGACGGACGTGGATGGCCACGCCCCCGTACGGCGGCGGGTAGTCCCCGACGAGCAGCACGCGCATGAAGGAAGCCCTCTTCTCCAACGAAGCGAAGTGCCTAGCGCGCGGAAGCCTGCGCGGAGGGGCGTGGGACCTGGGTCAGCTTCGGCGGCGTCCGCTGGGGCAGCAGGCCCATCTCACGCTGGTACGTGGTGAGCGGATCCGCGTCCTGGCGGATGACCTTCGCGGGCACGCCCGCGACCACCGCGCCCGACGGCACGTCCTTCACCACCACCGCGTTGGCGCCAATCACCGCGAAGTCGCCCACGTGGATGTTGCCCAGCACCTTCGCGCCCGCGCCGATGCGCACGTAGTCGCCAATCACCGGCGCGCCCTCCAGCCCGGAGCGTCCGCCAATGGTCACCTGCTGCGAGATGAGGACGTGACGGCCCACCTTCGCCGCCTTGTGGATGACCACGCCGATGCCGCCGTAGCCCAGCTGCGTCCCCTCGCCCAGCTCCGCGTCCTCGGGGATGTAGGAGCTGTGCAGGTAGTAGATGGCCTTGCGCAGCACGGCGGGCAGCAACGGCACCCCGCGCTTCTTCAGTCCATGCGCCATCCGGTACAACGTCATCGCGTCGAATCCCATCACGCCTCTCCTCGCCCGCACCCGAACTCCGTGACGCCTGGAAGGTAGGTACCCACGCATGGGGAGGGAAGTGCCCCCCACGCGTGCGGTACCCGACGGTGAATCAGGCCACCCGTCGGGGACGCAGGGACTGCAATGCGCTCCACGGACGAACGCCCTGCGCATACAGGCCCCCCATGTACCCCACCACGAAGAGCAGCCCCGCCACCGCCAGCGGCAGCACCCGCCACAGGAAACCCGCGGGCAGGTTCACCCACGTGTCATGCACGCCGGAGCGCAGCAGGAAGATGCTCCCGCCCGCCGCGAACGCCGCCAGCGACGCCTGCGCCAGCTCCCGCCACGGGATGACGTCCTTGAGCCCCAGCTTCCGCTCGGGCGTGGACAGCGCGCGGGGCACGCGGATGAGCAGCATGCCCTTGCCCACCATCTCCGCCAGCGCCCAGGACGCGATGCCGCCCATCATCCCGAAGTGCTTCACGCCCACCCAGAGCAAAGGCACCGTCACCACCGCCTTCACCAGGTACGACGCGAAGATGGCCCGCGTCTGTCCCCGGGCCCGCAGCGTCCCGTCCATGGGCAGGATGGACAGCACCACGCCCAGCACGCTCACCCGGAAGATGGGGACCGCGGGCAGGAACTTCTGGCCGAACATGGCCCCCACGAACTCCGGCGCCGCCGCGAAGAGGAACGCCGCGAAGGGAAGGAACACGTACGCCAGCTTGCCGGCCGCCTCCCGGAAGGCCTCCACGCCCTCCTCCAGCCGGCCCTCGCGCTCCAGCTCTCCCAGGCGCACCATCAGCACCTCGCTGGTGGGCGTGTAGAGCAGATCCACCACCGGCAGCTGGAAGCAGCCCACCCGGTAGAGCGCGTACACCGCGGGGGCCACCACGCCCGCCACCGCGTACATGTGCGCGTTCTGCTGGGGGATGGCCAGGCACATCGCGGCACCAAAAGGCGCCGCGTACACCAGCTGCTCCTTGAACAGCTTCCAGTCCACCAGCGGCCCGGTGGACCCCCGCAGGGACACCGCCCACGCGGCCGCGTAGCGCAGGCCCGCGAAGCAGGCCACGGCGATCATCATCCCGTGCAGGGAGAAGCCCATGAGCGGCGGCAGCACCATCACGCCGGAGCGCACCGCGTCCGACGCCAGGTACACCACCGCGGACGCCTTCGTCTTCCCCTGGCTGGTGAGCGAAATCTCCAGCGGGTAGCTGCCCAGGATGAACGCCGTGTAGAGCGCCAGCGCCGCGCGGTGCTCCATCAGCGCCGGGTTGCTGAAGTAGGCCGCCACGTGGCCCAGGAAGCCCCACACCAGGCCCGCCGCCACGACGCCCGCGCCCGTCACGAAGAGCAGCGCGTGGCCCAGGTACGGCCGCTTCGCCTCCGCGCGGGGCAGGAAGTAGTAGAGGCTCTGCGCCACGCCGAACGGCAGCACGTACGACAGCGTCGTGGCGATGAGGAACAGCTGGTAGTAGGTGCCGTACTCGTCCAGGTGAAGCACCCGGGCGAGCACGAGCGGAATGGACAGCGTCAGCCCGGCGGTGAACAACCGGGCCAACACCAACGGGCCGGCCCGCCCCAGGAACGACGGGGCCGGGGCCGGCTTGGATGACGCACTCACTGGAGCTCCTCCGGCTGCGCCGCCTCCGGGGCAAGGGCCACGTTCGGCGCCACCACGACCTGCGCACCCGTCACCCCCGCCGCAACCCGGGGGGGCGTCCCGCTCACCGGCGCTGTCACGTCCACGACTTCCACCGGCGTCGCCCTGGCGAACGCGGCCTCCGCGGCGGCCGCCTCCTGGACCACCACGTTGGTGCTGCCCGCCGCCTGGGGGAACACGTGCTGCCGGTGCCCCAGCACCGGGTGGCTCATGCCCAGCACGCCGAAGCAGTCATCGAACTGGCACACCGTGAGTGACGACGAGTAGTCCCCCATCATCCCCAGGCTGAAGTTCTCCCACATCACCTTGCGCTTGAGGGCGAACGGGTCGCCGCCCACGCGGTTGGGCAGGTCCTCCGTGGTGACGCCCGAGCGGAAGCCGTGCTGCTTGAGCACGCGGATCATCTCGTCCGAGTACCAGCCGTTGCAGTACGCGAAGTCCTTCACCTGGACGCCGACCTCGCGCTCGATGGTCTGCTTGGACTCCACGATCTCCTTCTCCACCACCGCCGTGGGCTCCAGCGTCAGCACCGTGTGGCCCAGCGTGTGCGCGCCGAACTCGAAGCCGTCGCGCGCCATCTGGCGCACCTCGTCCCAGTTCATGACGTCGCCCTGCTCCGGCACCAGGTCCTCGCCGCCGCCCAGCTGCTGCTCCAGCGAGTCGATGATGCCCGTGAGCACGCGCGTGGGGTGCTCGCCGATAAAGTCGTCCAGCGCCGCGGACGTCGTCTTCTGCCCGGTGAGGATGGGCCCCAAGAGCTCCACCGACGGGCTGGGCATGGTGTCGTAGTCCGGACGGAAGCGGCGCTCCTGCACGCGGCGCAGCAGGTGGAACAGCCGGTCGTGGTTGAAGCGCTTGTCCGTGTTGATGAACGCCGTGGGCAGGTAGGTGATGGCCGGCACGCCCATCTCTTTCAGCACCGGGTACGCGTACCGGTACACGTCGCGGTAGCCGTCGTCGAACGTCACCACGAACAGGTCCTTCTTCGCGGTGCGGCGGCCCGCCATCACGTCCACCGCGTCGCCAATGCTCGCCAGCTCGAAGCCCGCCGCGTGCGCCTGCTCCAGGTGACGGCGGAACGTCTCCTGGGAGATGAGCAGCCCCGGGATGGAGCGCTGCAGCTCCCCGGTGAAGTCGCTCACCACGCGGTGGTAGCTCACGATGAGGATGCGCCGGCCCCCCGACTGCGAACGCCGGTACGCCGCCATCACCTTGCGCGCCCCGCTGTAGTGGAGGAATCCCGCCGCCGCCGCCTTCGCCGCCCGCCGCAACACCCTGCCTGCCATCACGCCTCCCTCGCGGCTTTCGCCGTCTGCCCGCTCCCCCCAATGGACCGGGCCCCGCGCCGCCTGTGTGCATGCTGGATGCCAGGGCAGGAAGGTGGTGGAAATCACCCGTAACCCCAGGAAACCCCGTGCCTCCGAGGGCCGGAACGCCCCTTTAGAGGTCGTACCTGGGTGTACCAGGGCAGTCGCGCGCCCACCCGTGGCGAAAACCTTTCAGTCCCCCGGCGAAAGCAGCGGAAGAAGCAGGCGTAAAAACTTCTTGTCCTCCGGCGGGCGACCCCAGGGGTTTCACTGGTGAACAACGGGGTTTAAGGCTACGAAACGGCCCGCCGATGCCCCCTCTCCCCTCTGGATCAGCGCCCGCGCTCGCCCTCCATGACGTGAGCAAGCGCTATGGACGACGGTGGGCGCTGGCGCGGCTCACCTACGCGCTGCCCGCTGGCCGCTCGCTGCTGCTCACCGGTCACAACGGCTCCGGGAAGACGACGCTCCTGCGCCTCGTGGCCACCGCGCTCGGGCCCACCGCGGGCCGGGTGGAGGTGCTGGGCCGCGACGCCGTGAAGGACCGTGAAGCGGTGCGCCGCGACGTGGCGCTCCTGTCCCACGCCAGCTTCCTCTACGAGGACCTCACCGCGCAGCAGAACCTGATGGTGCTGGGGCGCCTGTTGGGCGTGGACGCGCCACAGGACGTCGCGGACGCGCTGCTCAACAAAGTGGGGCTCACCCGACGCACGGACAGCCCGGTGCGAGGCTTCAGCGCGGGCATGCGCAAGCGCCTGGCCATCGCGCGACTGCTGATGAAGGCCCCCGCCCTGGCGCTCCTGGACGAGCCCTTCGGTGAGCTGGACCCGGCGGGCATCCAGGACATGGAGGGCGTCATCGCGGAATTGAAGGCGGGCGGAACCACGGTGGTGCTGGCCACGCACCTCATCGAACAGGGCCTGAGCCTGTGCGAGGAGCGGCTGCACCTGCAGGACGGCCGGGCGGTGGCGGCATGAGCCCCCCGAACGCGAAGCGCCGCCCGGGCCTGCTGACGACGACGCTCGTCCTCATGCGCAAGGACCTGCTCATTGAATGGCGCACCCGCGCGCGGCTCAACGCGCTGGTGTTCTTCGCCATGGCCACGCTCTTGCTCTTCTCCTTCGCGCTGGGCCCGGACACGAAGCTCCTGGAGCGCAACGCGGGCGGCTACCTGTGGCTGGCCATCCTCTTCGCCAGCGTGCTGTCCCTGGGCGAGTCCTTCCGCGTGGAGACGGAGAACGCCTGCCTGGACGGCGTGCGGCTGGCCCCGGCGGACGCGCGCGCCATCTTCCTGTCCAAGGCGCTGGGCAACGCCCTGCTGCTCCTGGCGCTGGCGGTGGTCCTTGTGCCGGTGATGGTGGCCCTTTATGGGGTGCGCATCGTCACCGGGGTCGGTGACCTGGCGGGCATCCTGGTCCTGGGCAGCCTGGCGCTCAGCGCCCCGGGGACCGTGTACGCGGCCATCTCCAGCAATGCCCGGGCACGGGATGTGCTGCTGCCTCTGCTATTGTTCCCGCTCGTCATCCCGGCCCTCCTCTCCGCTGCCAAGGGCACTACGCTCGTACTCCAGGGTGACCCCATGCAGCAGCTGGGCTCATGGCAGGGGCTGCTGCTGGGGTTCAATCTGATTTACTGGGGCGTGGGCTTCTTGCTGTTTCCCCGGGTCATCGAGGACTGAAGATGAACAAGTTCGTCAAGTTTGGCCTGCCGGTGGTGACGCTGGCGCTGCTGGGCGCGGGCTGGTGGCTGGGCCTCGCGTGGGCGCCGCCGGACCGGGAGATGGGCGAGGTGCAGCGCATCATGTACGTCCACGTGCCGCTCCAGTGGATGGCCATGATGGCCATGTTCATCAACTTCGTGGCCGCGGTGACGTACCTGCTGCGTCAGTCGTGGAAGACGGACGCCATGGCGGAGGCCTCCGCGGAGGTCGGCCTGCTCTTTGGCACGCTGGGCATGATTACGGGCTCCATCTGGGGCCGCCCCACCTGGGGCGTGTACTGGTCCTGGGACCCGCGCCTGACGTCGGAGGCCATCCTGCTGGTCTCCTACACGGGCTACCTGGTGCTGCGGCGCTTCGTGGAAGACCCGGAGAAGCGCGCGGTGTGGAGCGCGGTGGTGGCCATCATCGGGGCCATCAACCTGCCCATCGTGTGGTTCTCCGTGCGCTGGTGGCGCAGCCTCCACCAGGTGCAGTCCAGCCCCAAGACGGTGGACCCGCAGATGGTGCTGCCCCTGCGCGTGTCGGCGTTCGGCATGCTGGCGCTGCTCATCGTCTTCATGGTGCACCGCTACCGCACCGCGCTCGCGGAGCGGCAGGCGGAGGTGGCGCTGCCGGAGGCGCTGCCCTCGGATGACCCCGCGCTGCGCGCGTCCCATTCCTCGAAGGTGGCCTGAACATGACCTCGCTGACGTCGCTGATGCTCCTGACCCAGGTGGGCAGTGGCCGCCTCCAGGGTGGCTGGGGCTATGTGTGGGCCTGCTACGGCATCACCGTGGCCGCCTTCGTGCTCTACTCGGTGTCCCTCTGGGCGCGCCGTCCCCGCGCCGCTTCCGATTCGAAGGAGTGAGCCCATGACGCCCGTCAACCGCAACCGTCTCATCGCGCTGGGAGCCCTGCTCTTCGCCGGCGCCGGCCTTGGCTTCATCGCCTTCGGCAACATTGGTGACAACCTCGTCTACTACTGGAGCCCGTCGGAGCTGATCTCCAACGGCGACAAGGCCTACACGGCCACCATCCGCCTGGGCGGCGTGGTGCAGCCGGGCAGCATCCAGTGGAACGAGGGCCACACCACGCTGGACTTCCGCGTGGCGGACGGCCCGGACGCGGACGCGAAGAGCGTGCACGTGCGCTCGCTGGAGACGCCCCCGCAGATGTTCCGCGAGAAGATCGGCGTCGTGGTGGAGGGCACCTACGACAAGTCCGGCGTCTTCACGTCCAACCGGCTGATGGTGAACCACTCCAACGAGTACCGCGCGCCCAAGGAAGGCGAGGAGCCGCGCAAGTGGCAGGACACGCTGGCTGAAGGCGCCACCACCGCGACCGCGACACCGCCGGGGGCGCCGTGAACGGAATGCTGGGCTATGGGCTGGTCCTCGCGGGCCTGGCCTTCGCCGCGTTCGGCGCCATCCTGGGGCTGGTGGGCGGCATGCGCCGCAACGACGCCAGCTACCCCTGGGTGCTGCGCGCGGTGTGGGGCTTCGCCGCGTGCATGATCGGCAGCAACCTGGTGATGGTGGAAGCGCTCATCAACCACGACTTCAGCGTGAAGTACGTGGCCCAGGTGGGCAGCCGCGCGACGCCGCTCATCTACACCATCGTGTCGCTGTGGAGCGCGCTGGAAGGCTCCATCCTCTTCTGGGGCCTCATCATGGGCGTGTACCTGGCGGCGTTCGCCTGGGTGCACCGCAAGGAGCACGCGCGCTACATGCAGCTGGCGCTGGGCACCATGCTGGCCGTGGGCGTCTTCTTCGCCTTCCTCATCGCGGGCCCCGCCAACCCCTGGGGCGCCGTGTCGCCGGTGCCGGCGGACGGTCCGGGCCCCAACCCGCTTTTGCAGAACCACTTCCTGATGATCATCCACCCGCCCATGCTCTACGCGGGCTACGTGGGCATGACGGTGCCGTTCGGCGTCGCCGTGGCGGGCCTCTTGCGCGGGGAGATTGGTGAAGCGTGGATGGCGCCCCTGCGGCGCTGGACGCTCATCGCGTGGATGTTCCTCACGCTGGGCATCGTGCTGGGCTCGTGGTGGGCCTACGCCGTGCTGGGCTGGGGCGGCTACTGGGCGTGGGACCCGGTGGAGAACGCGTCGTTCCTGCCGTGGCTGACCGCGACGGCGTTCATGCACTCCACCATGGTGCAGGAGCGCAAGCGGATGCTGAAGCTGTGGACGCTGAGCCTCGCGCTGGCGTCGTTCGTGCTCACCATCCTGGGCACGTTCATGACCCGCTCCGGCATCTTCAACTCGGTGCACTCGTTCACCCAGTCGGACATCGGGCCCACGTTCCTCGTCTTCATCGCCATCCTGCTGGTGGTGTGCATTGGCCTCCTGGCCACGCGCGGCCACCTGCTGGCGCCGGAGGGCCGCCTGTCGTCGCTGATGTCTCGCGAGGCGAGCATCCTGGTGAACAACCTGGTGTTCGTGGCCATCACCTTCACGGTGCTTTTGGGCACGCTCTACCCGCTGGTGTCGGAGGCCGTGCGCGGCATCCGCGTGAGCGTGGGCGAGCCGTACTTCAACAAGATGGCGGTGCCGGGCGGCATCGCGGTGCTCTTCCTCATGGGCGTGGGCCCGGTGCTGCCCTGGGGCACGCCGGACAAGGCCACGCTGCGCCGGCAGTTCCTCATCCCCGCGGCGGTGGGCGTGGCCATCACCCTCGCCTGCTACGCGGCGGGGCTGCGCGGCGTGTATCCGCTGCTCACGTTCGGCCTGGCGGGCTTCGTCACCCTCATCACCCTGCGCGAGCTGGTGGTGCCGGTGCGCGTGCGCATGACCGAGCGCAAGGAGGGCTTCGTCACGGCGCTGACCACCGCGACGAGCAAGGCGCGCCGGCGCTTCGGCGGCTACGTGGTGCACCTGGGCATCGTGATCATCATCGTCGCCGTGGCGGCCTCCAGCGCGTACGTGCAGCACACGTCCGGCACGCTGAAGAAGGACGGCACGATGATGCTGGACGGCTACCAGCTGAAGTACCTGGGCCTGTCCAGCGGCGAGGAGCCGCACCGCACCTACGTCGCCGCGCGCCTGGAGGTGACGGCGCCCAACGGCGACGTGAGGGAGCTGCGCCCGCGCATGAACTACTACGAGCGGAGCACGGACCCCGTGGGCACGCCCGCGGTGCGTGAGTCGCCGAAGGAGGACCTGTACATCTCGCTGATGGCCTTCAGCGAGACGACGGGCACGGCGAGCTTCAACGTCTGGGTGTTCCCGCTGGTGGGATGGATCTGGTACAGCCTGCCGCTGCTGATGCTGGGCACGCTCATCGCCGTATGGCCCGCGCGCCGGGCGGCGGTGCTGCGCGCGGACGCGGCGCCGGTGGGCGCGGCGCCTCCCCTGCCGGGCACGGACGCCGAGCGGGGTGCGGCATGAAGCGCTGGCGGCTTCCCCTGGTGTTCGCCGCGGTGGGGGCGGCGCTGCTCTTCGTCCTCTTCCAGGGCTTCGGGCGCGACCCCCACGAGGTGCCCTTCATGCTGAAGGGCTCGGCCGCGCCGGACTTCACGCTCAAGCCGCTGGACGGCGGCGACCCCGTGAAGCTGGCGGACCTCAAGGGCCGCCCGGTGGTCATCAACTTCTGGGCGTCGTGGTGCGGGCCCTGCAAGTACGAGCACCCGGTGCTGGAATGGGGCGCGCGCGAGCTGGGCGCCCAGGCCGTGTTCATGGGCGTCGTCTTCGAGGACACGGAGCCCAACGCGCGCGACTTCCTGCGCCGCATGGGCGCGAGCTTCCCGCAGCTGATGGACGAGCGCTCGCGCATGGCGGTGGACTACGGCGTCGCGGGCGTGCCGGAGACGTACTTCATCGACGCGCAGGGCATCATCCGCGGCAAGCACGTGGGCCCCATCGACCCGAAGACGCTGGCCACCCGCGTGAAGGAGCTGACCCAGCCCGCGGCCAGCCCCACGGCGGAAGCCGCGCGCCGGGACTGAAGTCAACCTCAGCCCGCTTGGAAGGCAGGCACCCGGGAGCCCGAGTGGGAGTCCCGGGGCCGCCTCGCGGGAGCCCTGGAATCCGTAGTAAGTCCCTGGTGTCGGCGTCGTTCGCGAGGGCTTCCCCCAGCCCCTGCTCCAGCGAGGTGGGCCCCCCATGCAGTGCCCCGAGTGCGGTGAAAGCGCGGCGGACGTCCGCCTGATGTACTGCGAGAACTGCGGCGCGAAGATGCCCGCGCGTCCCGCGCCCCCGCCCCGCGCCAGCAGCGCCAGGAGCAACCGCCCCAGCCGTCCCCTGTCCGAGCCGGCCTACGCGGCGGAGATCCTGGACGAGGAGGAGGAGTCCCGGCGGCAGGGCAGCGGCGCTCCGCCCCCGCGCGGCTCCAAGGCACGGCCTCCGCCGGAGGACGCCTACGAGGACGAGGATCCCTACACGGGCCCCCGCTGGCTGAAGGACGTGCCGGGCCACTCGCAGAGCGTGCTGGGCGTGGGGCTGGTGGCGTTCTCGCTGGTGCTGTCCATCCTGCCGTTCTTCCCCAGCGTGGGCGTGCTGGGGACCCTGCTGACGCTGGTGGGCAGCGTGTCGCTCGTCGCGCGGGAGCTGCGCCGCGACGGCAACGCGCCCGGCTGGGTGGACTCCGTGCCGCTGGTGCTGATGCGGCCGGAAGTCCCCGCCGCGTTCACGCTGCTGCTGCTGGCGCTGTCGGTGCGGCTGCTGTCCGGCTTCAACCTGCTCTTCCCCATCTGGGCGGCGGGGACGGCGCTCATCGCCGTGGAGCAGTACAAGCGGGTCATCGCGGAGCCGGACGGCGTGGCGCGAGACTTCGACCTGCGCTCGCTGATTGGCTTCCCCCGGGTGCTGGCGCTGGCGGGCGTGGCGGTGTGCGTGGTGGCGCTCTTCCTGCCGTGGGGCAAGGTGATGGCGGACGGCTCGGCGCTGCCGGACAACGCGCCGGTGCCGGGCAGCGTGCGCGGCGTGCCGCCGGAGCTGCGCGTGATTCCCACGACGCGGCCCTCGGACGACTCGCTCTACAGCGCGGGGGGCGGCGTCGCGTCGCGCTCGGGCTGGGACCTGCCGGTGTCGGAGCTGCCGCTGCTGGCGCTCCTGTCGGTGCTCGTGCTCGCGGCGCTGCGGCCGGACGTGGAGCGCCCGGCCCTCCTCAAGTGGGCGCCGGTGGGCGCGGTGAGCGTGAGCCTGCTCTGGGCGCTCATGGGGGTGAAGCTCGCGGTGGGCCCCATCGCGTTCCTCCTGGGCCTGGGGGCGGTGGGCTTCCATGCCGTGCGCCAGGCGCTGGGCCGCGACGAGCCGGCGGAGTTCCTGCCGCCGGAGGACGACCCGTACGACCCGGACCAGGACCTGGAGACCGAGCCCGACTCGGGCTACCGGGGCTAGGCCGCTGGCTTTCAGTCGGAAGGGCTGCCCGGGCGGCGGGCGTGCGGCCCAGGATTCCGTGTGCAATACCCGTCAGGGGGCGGTAGTTAGGGACGGCCCCCGCTGGAGCCCCCGATGAATGCCGTCCTCGTCTCGTTGACCCTCGCCCTGAGCCTCGCCACGGGGCAGTTCGCGCCGCAGCAGGCCGCGAGTGAACCGCTCGCGCCGGCCCAGGAGGCGCGGGTGCAGCAGCTGGCGAAGAAGCTGCGCTGCGCGGTGTGCCAGGGCCTGTCGGTGGCGGACAGCCCGTCCTCCATGGCGCGCGCGCAGCTGGACAAGGTGCGCGAGCTGGTCTCCGACGGAAAGACGGACACCGAAATCGTGGACTACTTCGTGGCGCGCTACGGCGAGTGGGTGTTGCTGGAGCCGCGCGCGGAGGGCTTCAACTGGTTCGTGTGGCTGGGGCCCGTGGCGCTGGTGCTGGGCGGCCTCTTCGTCATCCTGAAACAGCGCCAGCTCTTGCCCGAGGGCGCCGCGCCCGCGGAAGCCGCGCCGGTCCCCTCCCCTTCCACCCCCGCGCCGTCCACGGACGATGCGGACCCCTACCTCCAGGCCGTGCGCCGGGAGCTGGAGCGCTAAGCCATGCAGCCCGAGCCCACCAACTGGTTGCCCGGAATCATCGTCCTCTCGGTCGCCTTCGTGCTGGCGGCCGTGTGGCTCCTCTACATGAAGATGAAGACGGGGAGCGCGCTGCCGCAGGACACCACGGCGAAGGCGGACGGCACGGCGGACGACCTGGCGCAGCGGGCCCAGTCGCTCATCGAGCAGCTGCGCACGCTGGAGGCGGAGAAGCACCACTTCACCGCGGAGCACTACACGGCGGAGAAGGCGCGGCTGGAGAAGGAAGCGGCCGCGGCGCTGCGCGCGAAGGACGAGCACCAGAAGCGGCAGGCGGCGGGAGTGAAGGCGCCCGCGCGCAACGTGCCCGCGCCCACGGGCTGGGCGTCGCGCAACCCGCAGATGGTGGGCGCGATGTGGGGTGCGGGCGTGGTGGTCTTCTTCGGAGGGCTGGGCTACCTGCTCGTGTCCGAGCAGAAGCCGCGCGAGGAAGGCCAGATGGGCACGGGCGCGACGCCGCCGGGCATGGCCCAGCAGCAGACGCAGCAGATGCCCGAGGTGAACGACGAGCTGGAGCAGGCGCGCCAGCGGCTGGCGTCGAACCCGGGCGACGTGGAGGCCGCGTCGATGCTGAGCCATGAGCTCATCCGCCAGCAGCAGTTCGACGAAGCGCTGAAGGTGACGCTGAAGGGCCTGGCGGTGGATCCCTTCAACGTGGAGCTGCGGGTGCACCGGGGCGTGCTGCGCGCGGCGTCGCAGGGGGACCTGCAGGGCGCGGAGCAGGAGCTGACGGAGCTGGTGGACACGTGGCCGGACGCGCAGGAGGCGCTCATCTTCCTGGGCAGCCTGTCGCTGCGCCGGGGCGACAAGGCCGGAGCGCTGGAGCACTTCGAGCGCTTCACGGTGGAAGTGCCCAAGAACATGCAGCCCCCGCAGCTGGCCCCCGCCATCGCCCAGCTGCGCGCGGAAGTGGCCCAGCAGTAGCCGTCATCCCGGGCGGCGGCTCACCCGGCCGTCTCCGGATGCAGGAAATAGGCGTTGGACGGAAGCGCAGCGGGGGGGCGCCTGACGCGAGCCCGGGTGGCATACCCGGCCGCCTCCTCGCACCAGTCCACGTGACGGCGCACGGCGTTGGAGAGTTCGAAGGCCTCGCAGGCCCGCTGGCGCGCGGCCGCGCCGAGCCGAAACCTTGAGACCGGATCATCCAGCAGGCATTCGAGCGCGGCGGCGAAGCCGGCCTCGTCTCCGGGCTCCACCAGCAGGCCGGTCCTGCCGTGCTGGATGAGCTCGGGGATGCCGCCAACCCGTGAGGCCACCACGGCGCAGCCGCAGGCCATGGCTTCCGCGACGGTGAGACCGAAGGCCTCCACCAGCGCGGGCTGGATGTAGATGTCCGACGTTCCGAGCAGGTCCTGCACGTCGTTGCGGAGCCCCAGGAACTCCGTCTGGTGCTGGAGGCCGAGCTGGACCGCGAGCACGCGAAGGGACTGCTGCTCCGGACCATCTCCGACGACGCGCAGGCGCCCTCGGGGCGAGCGCAGGCGTCCCAGCGCGCCCAGGAGGTGGTGCACGCCCTTGCTCTCCACCAGGTTGGCGATGGTGATGAGCTCCACCTTCTCCCCGGGCCGCGGGCGCGCGCGGGGATGGAAGCGCCGGGTGTCCACGCCATTGAAGAGGGTGCGAGAGCGGTGGGGATGGAGCCCGAAGCGCCGGCCCTCCTTGGCGCGCACGTGCTCGGAGACCCCTGCCAGGCTGTGCACCCGGACCATGGTGGCCTGGTTCACCACCCAGCGCAGGCCGCGGCGCACCACGCTCTCCTCCTTGTCGATGAGGTCCGAGTGGGCCGTGTACAACACCTGGGTGGGCCACGCCGCGTAGGCCGCCATCGCGATGCTGCTGCGCGGCGCCAGGAAGTTGAGGTGGATGACGTCATGGGCAGCCAGCTGCCGCGTCATGGACACCAGCCCCGAGCGCTCGAACTCCGCCAGGTCATCCACCCGCGCGCCACTCGCCTTCAGCTCCGTGACGAAGGACGGAAGCATGGGCTCGTGAAGCCAGACATCCACCTGGTGACCGCGCCGCGCGGCCTCCCGGCAGAAAGCGTGAATCCAGTCCTCCAACGAGCCCTGCTTGCGTGGAGCCATGCTGATCAGCAATGCAATGCGAAGCCCCTTCATACGCCCCCCCTCGCACC
>NZ_RAWC01000137.1:0-24284 GCF_003611685.1 Corallococcus sp. CA049B
CCTCCCGCCCCTGGGAACCCACACCGTGTCGATTCGCGGTGCGACCCGGCCCGTGACGGCGGAGATTCCTGTCTCGACCTCGGGCCACCCCGCGGAGGGCGCCGCACATGGCGTGGGTGCCTCGGCGTCCGGGAGCAAGGGACGCGCTCCGGCAGGTGCTCACACTCCGGCGTCGCGTGGCGCTCCCCGGTCACGCCGGGCCCTGGCCATCGTCGCGGGCGTGCTCGCGCTGGGCGGACTGGGCGCGGGGGCCACGTGGTACCTGCGGCGCCCGGACGTGCCGCCCCCCGCGAGGATCGCCGCCGCCGAAGCCGCCACCACGGCGGAGGCGAAGGTGTCCGCGCTGGACGGGCTGGGCAAGGACGTGCGCGCCACGGCCAGGGAGCTGGCTCGGGCGGGCACGCTGCTGCTCGACGCGGGCGCCCACCCGCAGGCCCTGGCGCTGGCGGAGGCGTACACCTCGCGCTTCCCGAAGGAGGCGGAGGCGCACCTGCTCGCCGCGCGCGCCGCCACCGAGCTGCGCATGGGCAAGCGCGCGGAGCGCGCCATCGACGAGGCCACCGCCCTGGCCCCCAAGGACGTCCGCGCGCCGCTGGCCCTGGCCGACCTGCGGGCCCTCCAGGGTGACGTGCCGGGCGCGCTGACCGCGCTCGCGAAGGCGTATGCGCAGGCGCCGGGCTCCGCGAAGGTCGCGCCCCGCTATGGCCAGCTCCTGTCCCAGGGAGGCCGGCTGGACGAGGCCGCCACCGTGCTGTCCGCCTGGACGCGCCAGCACGACGACGCCGAGTCCCTGGCGGAGCTGGGCTTCGTGCGCTTCCGCCAGGAGAAGCTGGACGACGCCGTCGCCCTGCTCAAGCGCGCGCAGCGCAAGGCCCCCACGCTCGCGGTGGCCCACTCCTACCTGGGGGCCGTCCTCTTCCGGCAGGGCGACCTGCGCGGCGCCGAGCGCGAGTACCGGGAGGCCGAGCGTCTGGCCCCGGACGACCCCCGCGCCCTCACCGCGCGTTGCCAACTGCACGCCCATGAAGGCGACACCGCCCGGGTGGCCGAGGTGAAACGTACGCTGGCGGAAAGGTTCCCGGACCGGGCGCAGGCGCTCGCGGCGGAGTGCGGGACCGGGAACTAGCATTCCTCCATGCGCCTTCGCTTCCTCGCCCTCGCCGCGTCCAGCCTGCTGCTGACCGCCACCGCGTGCGGCTCCACGGACGACTCCGGCACTCCGCCCGATGACGACACGGAGCTTCCGGGCACCCCGGCCGGGGACGTGGCCCCCGCGGACCGCACGGCCTGCTCGGGCCTGACCGTGACGCCCGGCACCTACGACTGGACCGTCGAGCACGGCGGCCACACCCGCGCCTTCCGCGTCCACGTCCCCACCGGCTACGACGCCACGAAGCCCACGCCCGTCGTGCTCAGCTTCCACGGCTTCGGCTCCACCGAGCAGGAGCAGGAGCAGCTGACCGGCTTCTCCACGCTGGCGGACGCGGAGGGCTTCATCGCCGTATACCCGCGCGGCCTCAACTTCCCGGAGGTCTACGGCCGGGGCGAACCGGACACGCGGGGCTGGAACGGCGAGGCGTGCTGTGGCCCGGCGCAGCTTGGCAACGTGGACGACGTGGGCTTCGTGGACGCGCTGCTCGCGGACCTGGACACGCGTGTCTGCACCGACCCGCGCCGCGTCTTCGCCAACGGCTTCTCCAACGGGGGTTTCTTCTCCTACCGGCTGGCCTGTGAGCGCGCGCAGCGCATCGCCGCCATCGCGCCCGTGTCGGGCATGGAGGGCGTGACGGACTGCCGCCCGTCGCGTCCCGTCCCCGTGCTCCATTTCCACGGCAGCGCCGACGAGACCATCTTCTACGACGGAGGCAGCAACGTCCTCGGCGGCAAGCCCTACCCGTCCGCCCCGGAGTCCGTGCGCCGCTTCGCGGAGTTCAACGGCTGCACCGGCCCCCAGCAGCAGACGTATCAGCAGGGCAACAGCACCTGTGTGGCGTATACGGGCTGCCAGCCGGAGAGCGCCACCGCGAGCCTGTGCACCGTCACCGGCGGCAAGCATGCGTGGCCCGGCCAGCCCCTCTACAATGGAGGCACGACGGACCTGGACGCGACCCTCCAGATGTGGCGCTTCTTCCAGGCGCGTCCCCGCCCTTGAAGGAGGCAGGCCACGCCGCCCCGCGCCCTCATCATCAACGCCGATGACCTGGGCTACGACCCGGGCATCACCCGGGGCATCCTCCAGGCACTGCGCGAGGGCGTCGTCTCCTCCGCCACCCTGCTGGTGAACGCACCGGACTCCGAGTCCGCCGCGAGGCAGGCCCGGGGGCTCGCCATCGGGTTGCACCTGAACCTGGACCGGGGCGCGCCCGTGGACCAAGGCTTCCCACGGGAGTGGCGCACCGTCGATGGAAGCCTCGACGGCAGCCGCGTGGACGGGCTCCCCGCGGACGTGGTGGAGGCGGAGGCGCTCGCGCAGCTGGAGCGGCTGGAGCGGCTGCTGGGCCAGGCCGCCACGCACCTGGACGTGCACAAGCACCTGCACCGGCATCCCCAGGTCCTGGAGGGACTGTCACGCGTCGCGAGGCGCGCGGGCCTGCCGGTGCGCTCCATCGACGCGGACATGCGCGGCGCGCTGAGGGCCCGGGGCGTGGCCACGAATCATCACTTCGTGGGCGAGTCCGGCGCGACGGCGTACTGGACGCCGGAGCGCTTCGCCCAGGCCCTGGCGGCGCTGCCCGCGGAAGGCGTCACGGAGTGGATGTGTCACCCCGGCCACCTGCCCGAGCTCGTCACCACCCGCTACGCCGCGCAGCGCGAGGTGGAGCGCACCACCTTCGTGGACGCCCGCTCGCGTGACGCCTTGGAACAAGCGGGAGTGCGCCCCACGGACTATCGCGTCCTGCGCGAGGCCCCACTCACGCGGGCGTGACGAGCGGAAGCTCCGACTCCACCGGCGGCTGCGTCCGGCGCTTCTCTCGCGTCAGCACGGTGCGCACGCCCGCGAGCAGCTCCTCCGGGCGGTACGGCCGGGGACACAGCGCGGCGTTCTCCTGCGCCCACCACGGCCGCGCATCCCCCGCCAGCAAGATGGGGACCGGCCTCGCGCGGGGCAGCGTGGCGAAGGTCTCCAGGAAGCTGCCCACCGCGGACTGCGTGGCGCTCGTGGACAGGACGACGAGGTCCACCGGCAGGTGCGTCGCCTTGCGCAGGGCCTCCGCGCCGCTCTGCACGGTGAAGACCTCGAAGCCCTCCGCCCGCAGGGTGCGCTCCGCCGTGGCCTCCTGGTTCGAGTCCTCGTCCAGCACCAGCACGCGCCGGGGCAGCCTGCGCACCTCGTGCGCGGGCATGCGCGGCAGGTCCAGGAGGAACGTGGAGCCTTCGCCCTCGCGGCTGCGGAGCGCCAGCGCGCCGCCGTGCATCTTCACGATGGAGTGGCTGATGAACAGGCCCAGCCCCAGCCCGCCGAAGTTGCGGTGCGACACGTTGCGCGCCCGGTAGAAGCGCTGGAACACCAGCGCCTGATCCGCGCCCGGAATCCCGATGCCGTGGTCCTGCACCTGGATGCGCGCGGACTCGCCCGTGCGCCCCACCCGCACCGCGATGGGCGCCCCCGCCGGGCTGTACTTGTGCGCGTTCTCCAGCAGGTTCACCAGCACCTGCTCCAGCCTGTCTCTATCGCCCAGGACCCAGACGCCGTCGTGCGGCACGTCCACCGTGAAGGGGCGCTCGAAGGCGTGCCGGAAGTGGTCCACCACCTCCGCCACCAGCTGCCCCACCTCCAGCGGAGACGAGTCCAGCGCCAGCCGGCCCAGCTCCAGGCGGCTTGCGTCCAGCAGGTCCTCCACCAGCCCCGCGAGCCGGTCCACCTGCCGCTTGGACTTGAGCACGCTCGCGAGCGCCACCGGCTGCCCCGCGGCGATGCGGCGCTCCATGGAGTACAGGCCCAGCTTCAGCGGCGTGAGCGGCGTCTTCAGCTCGTGCGACGCGATGGACATGAACTCCTCGCGCACGCGCAGGGCGGACTGGGCCTCCCGCAGGAGCCGCGCGTTCTCCACCGCCACCGCCAGCTGGCTGGCCGCGGCGCTCCACATCTCCAATTCGCGCACGGAGAAGGACGCGCCCTGTTCCTTGTAGATGAGCAGCAGCCCCACCGTGCGGCGCGGCGCGCACAGCGGCACCGCCGCGAACACGGAGCCCACCGCGTCGCCGTAGCCGCGCTGGATGCCCAGCTGAGGCTGGCGCAGGGCCAGGGCCTGACGGTAGGGGTCCTCGGACGGGTCGAACGCGTCCTGCGGCGCGTCCAGGCCCTCCAGGTCCGACACCGCCATGCGCTTGAGCGTCGCGTCGTCCTCCTCGTAGAGGAACACCTCCGCGCGCCGCACCTGGGCACACCGCACCAACGACACCACGGCGGCCGAGCAGACGCGGTCCACCTCCAGCGACTCACCCACCGCGCGGGCAATCTCCCGCACGGCCTGTGAAAACGCGCCCTCGTCGTCCACGCCGGACGGCTCCACCACCAGCCACGCCCCGGCCGTGCCGTTCGTGTGGGTGGGCTTCACCTGCACACGCACCTGCCGGAGCGTGCGGGTGATGGCGTGGCCGGAGTGCGCCCGCTGCTCGCGGATGGCGCGCTCCAGGGCGTCCAGGCTGCGGCCGGGCTCCAGGGCCTCCAGCAGGGTACTGCCCGGGGAGAGCGTCACGCCCGTCTTGGCCGCGAAGCCCTCCTCGCACCATTGGACGCGCAAGTCAGGACCCACGCGCAGGAGCGCTTGGGGCAGGCACGAGAGGACATCCTCGACGTCATTGGGTGGCAGCATGGAAGGGGGCGAAGCAGGGGTCGCCGGAGGGAGATAGGAATCCCCGAGCATGATCGCCAACCACCCCCGGACGTTCTCCTGTCCCGGAGGGTCGCGGCACGTTGGGCCCCGAACAGAGCCGGGGCCGGGCAGCCAGGGAGGCGACGTCGTGGAGGGCGGTGACACGCGCCGAACGTGTGCTACACGACAGCGCATGCCCTCTCAGCCGTCCAAGGAAATCCAGACCTTCCCCAACCCCGCCGCGGATCGCGACTACGAGATCGCCTTCGACGTGCCGGAGTTCACCTGCCTGTGCCCGCTGACGGGCCAGCCGGACTTCGCGCGCTTCACCATCAAGTACGTGCCGGATCAGCTGTGCGTGGAGCTCAAGAGCCTGAAGATGTACATGTGGTCCTACCGCAATGAGGGCGCCTTCCACGAGAAGGTGACCAACACCATCGCGGACGACATCATCAAGGCCATCCAGCCGCGCAAGCTCACGGTGGTGGGCGACTTCTTCGTGCGCGGCGGCATCGGGACCATCGTCACCGTCACGCACGACAAGAAGCAGCAGGCCTGAGCCTGCCGTGCCGCTTCAGCGGGTGAGCTGCTCCAGGAGCGGCGCCCACTGGGACTGGGACAGGTAGAGGCCGGTGCCCGCCGCCGCGATGCTGGCGGTGAGCGCGGCCAGCACCCACTTGAGCTTGCCCGGCGCGCGCGAGGGCTTCTTCGTGGCGAAGACGTCCAGCACGCCCAGCTCCTGCTGGGTGAGGTGGGCCAGGGCCTCCGTCTCCGTGAGCTTCTCGCGGTAGCGCAGGAAGGCCACGAGCAGCGCGGGGTGGGACACGCGCACCTCGTGGGCGAGGAACAGGTCCAGCTCGCGGCGCATGGCCGCGGCATCCGGGAAGCGGGCCTCCGGCTTCACCGACAGCGCGCGCTTCACGATGCGCGCGAGCGGTGGCGGCACGTTCGGGGCCACCTTCTGGAGCGGCGTGAACTTGCCGTCGCGGATGCGGGCGAAGACCTCGCCGGCCGTCTTGCCCACGAAGGGGCGGGTGCCGGAGAGGGCCTCGTAGAGGAGCACGCCCAGGGAGAAGATGTCGGTTCGCGCGTCGATGGGCGCGCCCGTCACCTGCTCCGGGGACATGTACGACGGCGTGCCCACGGCCATGCCCTGCTGGGTGAGGGCTTCGAGGCTGACGTCCTTGGCGATGCCGAAGTCCATGAGCTTCACCTCACCGGACTTGGTGAGCATGACGTTCGCGGGCTTCAGGTCGCGGTGGATGATGCGGCGGAAGTGCGCGTGGTCCAGCGCGCTGGCGATGCGCGCGCCGATGACGGCGGCGACGTCCGGGGGCAGCGGGCCGTCCTTGATGAGGCCGTGGAGCGTGGGGCCGTCCACGTACTCCATGACCATGAAGAGGCTGTCGTTCTTCTCCACCAGGTCATAGAGCGTGACGATGTTCTGGTGGCGGAAGGCGGCGAGCGCCAGCGCCTCCCGGCGGAAGCGGGACAGGGCCTCCTGGTCGCGCTGGCCTTCGGGGAGCAGCTCCTTGATGGCGACCTCTCGCTGAAGCAGCTCATGCAGGCCGCGATACACCAACGCCATGCCGCCGCGGCCCAGCTCGCCGAGCACGCGGCAGGCGCCAATCTTGCGGTGACGGATCCTCTCACTCTTCTCTGCGGCGGCGACGGTCACGGGTCGCAGGGTATCGATTCACGTCTCATGCGTCGATGGGCCCTCCCTGGCGAGGTGGATTCGCACAGGTGTGATGGAAAGGCGCGGTGTCGCTGTCTCACGCCAGGGGGCCTACCTGTGGCGCGGGGACTGGCAGGATGGGGACATGGGACTGGGACGCCGGACGGATTGGCTGTGGGTGTTCGTGGCGGTGGGGCTGGGCGGCTGCGCGGGGCAACGTCCGCGCACGTATGCGCAGCAGGGCATGGACTCGGTGTCGAACACCTGCCGGACCCAGCCGGCGCTGTGCACCGGGCCGGAGTCGGTGATGCCCGTCCCACGCGCGGCGCAGGTGGCCACGCTGATGGCGGGGGCGAAGCTGGCCCTGGACGCGGAGGCGAAACGGGCAGTGGAGTCCGTGCTGAAGAAATGCGCGGAGGATGCACGGTCGGAGGTGATGCTCCGGTACCACGATGGGAAGGACCCTACGGTCGAGCAGTGCAACGAACTGGTTCGCAATGCTCGAGGCGAGACCGTGTCCCGCGCCATCTGGCTGGGGGAACAGATGCACGCCGTGGCGCTGGCGTGCGCCGCAGAGGGCCTGGAGGCCGTGATTCCAGGGCGCTTCAGCATCGAGCCGACCTACCGACCTGCTCAACGCACCGGCACCTTCACGCCCTTGAGTAACGAAGAGGTCGAACTGCTCAAGCAACCCCGCTTCCTGTACGAGCTGAAGGGGACGGTCTCACCGGACGTTGTCATTCACTCCGGTGACCTCATCCGGGTCAGCGCGGTCTACGATTTCAAGTTCTTCTGTTCGAATGCCGCTACGAAGGGCGCGCCCGGGTGGCGGCCCCTTTCAAAGAACCCTTCGCCCACTGAACCGACACAGAAAAACACCTATATGGACGCCTTCAATCTAGCCCCTGGCCAGGTGCTTCGCGTCATTCCCAGGTGGGGAGTCCTCGAATGAAAAACCTGCCCCGCGTCCGGATCTACATCAGAGATGACTTCGGGCCAGACTTTCTCGCCGTGAACGACTGCCTTCAGTTGTGTCTCTTCATGCCGCACGCGCACAACGCATTGAAGCCTCGGATACAGCGAGCGCTCGACCTGTATCGGGAGGCCATTGGGAAGGACGCCCTGGGCTTTTATGGAGACCTCGACGGCCAATGGCAGACAATCGACACGGAGGGTTGGCAGCTCATCCACCAGCGGATTCACGACGGAGATGTCAGCCATCTTCAATTGCTGGGTGCCGCCACCACCTCTGACCCTTACTCTGAAAGCCATCGGTACAAGTTCCATTACGTGGGGTACGCGCTCGACCGTCCCCCCGAAGACCTCCATTGGCCGAACGCGGTCAGCGCACTGCGACTGACCTTTCCCACGGAGTTCCTGGAAGCCCAGGGGCCCGAGTGCTTCCGAGCACTGGCGATTGAGCTTGCCAGCGCCCTTCCCTTCAGCTCGGGCCAGGCGGGCCTTTCATTCAATGGCGAGCCCCTGGCATCTGTCGTCCGCGATGAGGTGAAGGCACTGAGTTCCCGCCATCCGGCCATGGATGTGCCCAACCTGGACGATGTGGCCCGGGACCTGGGCACCCGCGTGCGCGCCCCGGCCTGGATGAACTTCCTGGGTCCACCGGTCCTCCATGAACTGGGCGGAGTGGAAGGGCTGCGCTCCCGGCTGCACTCGCCGGACACCACCGTGCAGCCACTGGGTCCGGACCGGGCTGTCGTCACGCTGGGCCCGTGGCCCGAAGCCGGCGACACCGAGCAGGGACAGACCTTGCCTGCCTACCGGGAGCTCGCGCGCGTGCTCGAACCATGGCTCTACCAGGAGGCCGGGGCAGAGGACTCTGACTTCTTCACCATGACGCGCCGCTGGCAGCGCCGCTTCCTCGACTGAGCGCTCCGCCTCCCGTCCCCCTCCGCCCTGCACCGCCCCGCGGGCGTTCCCATGCTTCTTCCATTCAACGTGCCTGGGAGAACGCCATGACGGAACGGGACGCATACATCCAGAAGATGGAGGCCGAGCAGCGCGAGGCGACCGCTCGCTTCCGCGAAATCGAAGCCCAGGCGGACCTGGCCGACAGTGAGGACTCCCTCGATGTCCTCACCGGCGCCCGCGCCTTCAGCGACGACGTCAACCGTGAGCTCCAGGCGCTCCGCCGCGCGGACGAGCGCGACTGGGAGCGCGTCAAGGCTGGCGCGGAGAAGACCCGCGGCCGCTTCCGCGAGCACCTGGACCGCGCAAGCACCCACTGGGAAGGACTCCGCGAAGGCTACCGCCGCCAGCGCGAAGCCGAGCTGAAGGCGCTGGGCGCGCAGATGGACGGATGGATCGCCGCCCACCAGCGCACCCGGGCTGAGGACTCGCTGCTCACCCGCGAGGAGCTCGACTTCCTCACGCGCGGCCTGAAGACCTCCGGCGAGCTGCTCAAGAACCTGCGCCACGCGCACGGACATGCCTGGAAGACGGCCCGCGATCAGTACGAGGCCAACTGGCGCGACCTGCAGGAACGCTCCCGCCGCATCCGCGCCGAAGGCGCCGCCGCCCCCGAAGGCGCCTCCCCGCCCTGAAACCTCCATCTTCACCAACGCCACACGGCTGTCACACGGCTACGCTAGAAACCGCCCCCACCTGGAGGGACACGGCCCGGAAGGACCGTGCCCCTCCAGGCGTTTCGTCCGCGAGCCCATGGCCCCTCCCGCACGCCCCTCCCCGACTCCCGTCCTCGCCGCCATCGATGTGGGCACCAACGCCGTGCGCCTGGAGCTGGCCCGCCCGGACGCCGAGGGCTCGCTTGAAACCCTCCACCAGGAGCGAGACCCCATCCGCCCCGGAGAGGGCGTCTTCACCACCGGCGAGATGCCCCCGGAGACCGCCGACCGCCTCCTGTCCACGCTACGCCGCTACGCCGCGCTCTGCCGCCGTCACAAGGCCCAGGTGCGCGCCGTCGCCACCAGCGCGCTGCGCGAGGCCCGCAACCAGCAGGACATCGTGCGCCGCGTGCACGAGGAGGCGGGCCTGGAGCTGGAGGTCGTCAGCGGCAAGGAGGAGGCCCGCCTCATCTGCCTGGGCGTGCTGCACCGGAAGCCGTCCAACACCCGCTCGCTCCTCGTGGACATCGGCGGAGGCAGCACGGAGGTGGCCATCGCCACCGGCGAGAAGCCCGACGAGCTCTGGAGCCTCTCCCTGGGCTCCGTGCGCCTCACGGAGGTGTTCGACACCGCGCGCGCCGTGACGCCCAAGCAGCTGCGGCTGATGCGCAGCTTCGTGGAGGAGACCCTCCACAAGACGCTCCCGGAGAAGCTCCCCGCCCTGCCCCGCGTGGCGCTGGGCTCGTCCGGCACCATTGGCGCCGTGGTCGGCTTCGCCGCCGCGGAGAACGGAGGCAATGCCACCGTGCGACAGCTCACCCAGACCGTGGAGGCCCTGGCGAAGATGCCGCCGGAGCGCCGCCGCAAGCGCTTCGACCCGCGCCGCGCGGACATCATCGTCTCCGGCGCCGTCATCCTGGAGGGCGTCGCGCGCCACCTGGGCGTGGAGTCCGTCAGCGTCGTCAACCGCGGCCTGCGCGACGGCCTGCTGGTGGACCTGCTCTACCGTCAGGACGAGACGCGCGAGGACCACAGCCTCGCGGACGCGGCCATCGTCATGGGACAGCGCTTCCGCTTCGACGAGAAGCACGCCCGCCAGGTCGCCCGCCTGTCCCTGGCCCTCTTCGACGGCCTGGCCTCGCTGCACCAGCTGCCCCTGTCCGTGCGCCCGCACCTGGAGGTCGCCGCGCTGCTGCACGACATCGGCACGGCGGTCAGCTACGAGCGCCACCACCGCCACACGTACTACCTCATCCACAACGCGGACATCCCGGGCCTGGCGGACCGCGAGCGTGAAATCATCGCGCGCGTCGCCCGCTACCACCGGCGATCTCCGCCGGAGCTGTCCCACTCCGGCATGGCCGGGCTCACCCCGTCCGAAGCGCGGCGCGTGCGCAAGCTGGCCACGCTGCTGCGCCTGGCGAACGCGTTGGATCACAGCCACCACCAGCCCATCCGCGACTTCAAGGTGACGGACGGCCGCGAGGCGGTGACGCTGCACCTGCACGCCCGCCACCCCCTCGACCTGGAGCTGTGGAACGGCGAGCGCGAGGTCGCGCCCTTCCGCAAGGTGTTCGGCAAGCGGCTCGCCTTCCAGGTCCACTCGACGGGACGCTAGGGCCACTGCCTCCCCGCCCGCTCTCCAACAGGGGGAGCGCGGCGCCGGTCCTGCCCGGCCCCACCGCCGTGCCCAGAGTCCAGACGAACGGGTCCCGTATGCCTTCGCGAAGGCGCCGCGGGCCTTCACGTCTTTCGAGGCCCTGGCGGGGCAAGGAGCGGACCATGAAGGCAGTCGTTTTCCATGGCATCGGGGACATCCGGCTGGACGACGTCCCGGAGCCGAAGCTGAAGGAGCCCACGGACGCCATCATCCGGCTGACCGCCAGCGCCATCTGCGGCACGGACCTGCACATGATCCGCGGCACCATGCCCGGCATGAAGCCCGGCACCATCCTCGGCCACGAAGGCGTGGGCGTCATCGAGGAGCTGGGCAGGGACGTGCGCAACTTCAACGTGGGCGACCGCGTGGTCATCTGCTCCACCATCGGGTGCGGCAACTGCTCGTACTGCCGCGCGGGCTACTACGCCCAATGCAACGACGCGAACCCGAACGGTCCCGCCGCGGGCACCGCCTTCTTCGGCGGGCCGGAGATGACGGGTCCCTTCGACGGCATGCAGGCGGAGAAGGCGCGCATCCCGCATGCGGCGGTCACCATGGTGAAGGTGCCCGAAGGCGTCACCGACGACCAGGCCATCCTGGTCTCCGACATCTTCCCGACGGGCTACTTCGGGGCGGAGATGGCGGAGATCAAACCGGGTGACACCGTGGCGGTGTTCGGCTGCGGCCCGGTGGGCCTGTTCGCCATCGTGAGCGCGAGATTGCTGGGCGCGGGCCGCGTCTTCGCCATCGACAGCCACGAGGACCGGCTGGCGCTCGCGAGGGCCCAGGGCGCGGAGGTCATCAACTTCGAGGAAGAGGATCCGGTGGAGACGCTCAAGCGCTTCACGGCGGGCATCGGCGTGGACCGCGCCATCGACGCGGTGGGCGTGGACGCGCAGCACGCGCACCACGGCCCGGCAGCCAAGAAGGCCAAGGCGGAGAAGCCCGAGTTCAAGCGCGAGGTGGAGCAGGTCGCGCCCAAGCAGAAGCCGGACGGTGACAACTGGGTGCCCGGCGACGCGCCGTCGCAGGCCGCGCAGTGGGCGGTGCAGTCACTGGCCAAGGCGGGCACGCTGTCCATCATCGGCGTGTACCCGCAGACGATGACCGCGTTCCCCATTGGCGAGGCGATGAACAAGAACCTCACGCTGCGCATGGGCAACTGCAACCACCGCAAGTACATCCCCAAGCTGCTGGAGCTGGTGCGCTCCGGCACGGTGGACCCCACGGCCATCCTGAGCCACGTGAAGTCCATGGCCTCCGCCATCGACGCGTACCGCAACTTCGACCTGCGAAAGCCGGGCTGGGTGAAGGTGGAGCTGGAGCCTGGCGTCACGCTCCAGTGACGCGCGTCATGAGTCCAGGATGAGGCACGTGTCGCCGGACTCGTGCCCCAGGGAGCCCGCATGCGGGAGCCTCGCGGTGTCGGGGGCTTCCCGGGGCCAGCGTGCGGCGTTCATGCGGCCTCCCATCTCGCGGCCTCGAAGCGCTGGCCGGAGGCCGTATCGCGGGCCTCCACGAGCCCGAGGCGGCGCCGACCAGCGGGTAGATGGCCTGCTTGTCCCCCACGTCGAAGGCGAGCCCGTGCACCGCCAGCCCCCGCGCCTTCAGGGGCGCCACCGCCGCCTCCAGCGCCTTCGCGTCGCGAGCCACGCCCACCGCCCGGGCGCCCCGCCGGGCAAAGGCTTCCATCAGGGCCCGGCCCAGTCCCCGGCTCGCGCCCGTCACCAGCACTGCTTGATTGCGCATGTCCATGGCATGTCTCTCCTTGAGGCATGGACAGCGGCGGGGTGCCGACGAGATGGCACGGGCGCCAATGCGTTGGCAGAATGCCAGCGCATGAGCGAAGAGGACCTTCCGGGCAGGCTGGCGCGAAACCTGAGGACGCTGCGAGAGACGCGAGGTGCCACGCAGGTGCAGTTGGCGAAGCTGGCGGGCGTGCCCCGGGCCACCTGGGCACATCTGGAGTCTGGCGCGGCGAACCCCACGCTGTCGGTGCTGCACCGGGTGGCGGGGGCGTTGCAGGTGTCACTGGAGGAGCTGCTGGCCCGGCCCAAGGCGAGCGCCCGGCGCTACCGGAAAGACAGCCTGCCGACGAAGCAGCGAGGCGCGGCCTTCCTGCGCAAGCTCCTGCCGGATCCGCTGCCGGGCATGGAGTTCGACCGGATGGAGCTGCCGCCCAAGGCGCGCATCACTGGGGTGCCCCACACGCCGGGCACTCGTGAGTACCTGGCCTGTGAGACTGGGACGCTGGCGCTGGTGGCCAGCGGGGAGCGCTTCGTGCTGGAGGCCGGAGACGTCGTCGTCTTCCGGGGCGACCAGAAGCACTCCTACGAGAACCCCGGAGCGCGCACGGCGGTGGGCTACTCCGTCGTGCTGCTTGCGCCGTCACTGTGAGAGTGACCTTGCCTGAAGCCGCGACACAGCAGCCCCCGGCTGTCGCTCTTCGATGCCGACGTCATGTCGGACCAGGGTGGGAGCATTCAGGGCATTCCCCCCTCCCAGGTGGGCGCCCCGGAGATAGATGATGCGCGTAAGTGTCGTGGCGCTGTTCGCGGCCTTTCTGTTTGTGGGCTGCGCGGGCGTGGAGACTTCCTCCACGAGAGGCAGTTCACGAGCCTTCCGGCAAAGCGCCTCGCATGCATCGGACGCGTCCGACGAGGAGGAAGGCAGTCAACGACTCCACCGGCGTCGCCCCATTCGCATGCCGGTGGGGACGGTCGTCCTCACACCTCCCGGAAAGGTCTCGCGGCAGGCCTTGGAGATGGGCCTGCTGGACGTGGACGCCTTCGAGAAGTTGCTGGTTCGCGCCGGGATGGAGGACGTGGACGAACTGCCCCTGCGCCGCAATCCCTTCACGCCAGACGACGCAGTAGAGGTGCTGGGCCGGCTGATGGAGAAGCCGGTAACGCTCGGCACCTTCCCGCCTCGCATGGCGGCGGGCTTCCTGCTGCGCGAAGTACTGGAGCACGGCGAGGTCTCCCGAGAGGATCTGGCGCGGCGAGTGACGCGCTTCGTCCGCGAGCAGGTGGCGGTGCTGCGACCCGATGGATACCTCGCGTGGGCGCTCAATGGACGCACACAGCAGAAGGTCGCGCCCATCGAGTGGAGGAACGGGGCCTTCCGCGCGGGCACCTTCGAGTTGGGACGTTTCTACAGCGGCAAGGGCGGCGTCTTCCGTCCGGTCGATGCGCAGCTCCGGGCGTCGGATTCACGGCCGCTCGCCGAGGTTTATGACGACGCGGACGTCGTCAGCCGCTCGCTGGATGGCGCGGAGGACGCCTTCGTAGAGCTGTACCACGCCTTGGGACAGGTCCTTTCCCGCCCTGCGGACAGCATCACGGGACTGCGCAATCTTCCCGCAGGCATCGTAGCCCTTATCGCGTCTTCGCCCGAGTACTGGGAGCGTTTCCAGTACATGACGGCCGGCGAGCAGATCCGCGAGACGGCCCGGCTGACGACGAGCCTCGTTGCCATCTGGGGCGCGGCGTCGGCGACGACGCGGACACTGAAGGGGCTGGCGTCGGGTATCGATGCCACGGTGCCGGTGCTGTCGCTGTCTGCGGAGGGCGCTCTGGTGCTGGAGCGCATCTCGGTCCCCGTGGGGCGCACGGCGGCGGTGTTGAGCAGCGCTCCCGGTGCGGCCATCATCCTTCAGCGAGTCGATGACTTGAGCGCAGGAGGCTCACCTCCAGGCGGGCCCAAGGGCTATTCGTCCTTCAAGTCGTTCAAGCGGGCCATGGGGCCGGCGGGAAATGGAAAGGAGTGGCACCACATCGTGGAGCAGACGGATGGGAACGTGGCGCGCTTCGGGCCACAAGCGCTCCACAACACGGAGAACGTCATCCCGCTCGACAAGGAGCTACATAGCTTGGTGAGTGCCTTCTATTCCTCGAAGAGCCTTCAGATGACAGGCTCGAACAGCCTCACTGTGCGACAGTGGTTGAGTGCTCAGCCATATGCTGCGCAGAGAGAGTTCGGCTTGCGAATGGTCGACTACGCAAAGAATGGGACCTTGCCATGACAACCGAAGAGACGGTCGAGGAGTTCGCACAGAACGTGGCCGCTCAAACGGACGCCATCGGGAGAGGCGACGCGAAAACCGGAAACAAGCACGCGGACCGATACATCGCAGCATTCAACAAGTTACGTGCCTTGGGGGATCCTGGGCGCGAAGCATTGGCGGTGCTCCTGACGCATCCTCGGGTGGATGTTCGAACCACCGCCGCGACTTGCCTGCTTCGCTATAAGACCGCGGAGGCTCGGGCGGTACTTGAAGAAGCTGCGAAGGGCAAGGGGCTGTTCTCATTCGGGGCGCAGCAGGCGCTGAAGCGCTGGGAAGAAGGAACCTGGTCCCTGGATCCTGCTTGAGAAAATGGCTCAGCACTCACTCGTTCGAACCCATGCGGAAGCAGCGGAGCTGCACGGACGCGCCTCTATCGACGGCGATCACAACTCCGCCACCGTGCAGTACGCCAGGCTCATCGCCGCTTGGCGGGAGCTACGAGCACAGGGAGAGGATGGACGTTCGGTCCTGACGGGACTGCTGCATGACAGCAATCCTCGCGTTCGTCTCTGGGCCGCATCTCATGTCCTGGAGTTCGCTCCCGCGCTCGCGGAGGCGGAACTGGAGCGGTTGGCCCAGCGCCCTGTTGGGGTGGTGAGACTCGACGCGGAGATGACGCTCAGTGAGTGGCGGGCTGGAAACCTGCAGTTCACGCAAGACTGAGCCAGGCCGCCCTCCACACCACTCCCGACAGAACCTTAAAAGTCCAAATTTCATGGACTTTTAAGGTTCCACATGTCCAGACTTCCGGATGGAGCCACCGCACCAGACCTAGCCCCGAGGAGTTCATGCCCACGCCCTCACCTGACAGCGAGCCGGCGCGCTCCCGGGCCGCACCGTTCCGCCATCCCCTGCCGCCCACGCCCCACCGGCCCTGGCCCCTCTTCGCCATCGATGGCGTCCGCTACGAGGCCATTCGCGAGCTGGTGCGCATGCAGACAGGCGAGGTGCTGATGCTTGCCCGCCGGTTTCCTGAGCGGGGGGATACCCTGCCCGGGCTCTGCTTCGTGCGGCGGCTGGCCAATCCCTCCACCACGCCGCGCCGTACACGGCTGGGAGCGGAGATCCAACTGGCCTTTCGGCTCCGTCACCCCGCCATTGCCCAGGTGTTCCACCGCAAGGTGCACCAGGACTCGCTGCACGTGGTGATGGAGTACGTCGACGGGCCTTCGTTGGAGACCCTGGTGAGCGCGAGTGTGGCGCGCGGCCAGCCCGTCTCCGAGTCCTTCGCTCTCTACGTGGGAGCGGAGCTGGCCGAAGCGCTGCACCATGCGCACACGCTGACGGATGACGAGGGCAAGCCCCTGGGAATCATCCACCGCGACGTGAACCCCCGGCACGTCTACGTGGGGACCCACGGCGAGGTGAAGCTCGTGAACTTCGGAGCGGCCTATTCGGTGGTCATCGGCCGCGAGGAGTCGCCCGCGAGCCTCGTCCGGGGCGACGTGGCCTACGCCTCTCCCGAGTACCTGGAGCGACAGACACTGACGCCACGCTCGGACGTCTTCAGCCTGGGCGTATTGCTGGTGGAGCTCTTCACCAGCAAGCATCTCTTCGACGTGCAGGACGTGCCCCGGCGGCCCGAGGGGCTGCGCCCGTTGCAGGTCGAATTCCTCCCTTCCCTGCCACTGACGCAGATGCGGGTGTTGCTGGCCTGCTTCGGCCCGACGGAGGTCGAGGCGGCGGTGGGACCGCTCTCACCGGATGTGCAGCAACTGCTGCACAGGGCCCTGCGCTCCGAGCCTGAAGAACGGTTCGCCACCGCGGCGGACCTGCGCGATGCCCTGCGCTCGGCCCTGGCCAGACGGCACCCGGGCTACGGACGCCAGGAGGCCGCCGACGAAGTGGCTCGGTTGCTGGCGGACGGCCGCGCGCTCCGGGACGTGGTGGAGTTTGGCGAGGGCGGTCTCTTCGAGGAAGGAATGGAAGAGGAAGGCCCGGCGGAAGAGTAGCGCGTCAACGCGTCAGGGCGGAGGCGACATGGAGGAGTGCATCCAGCTTCTCCGCGTCCATCTTGCGCGCGAGGTGCAGCAGGCGCCGCAGGTCCGGCGCATCGCCTTCTTCTCGGGGCAGCTGCTTCTTCGCTCCCTTGCGCACCTCGCCCGAAGGAGTCAGGCCCAACAGTGTCTCAGGGGAGACGCGCAGCTCCTGGCAGAGGCGATAGAGGGACGGGACGCTGGGCAGCATCTTGCCGCGCTCCAGGCGGCTGTAGACGGGGTGCACCAGTCCAATGCGCTCGGCGACTTCGGCCTGCGTCAGTCCCAGGTGCTCGCGGGCGGCGCGCGCCGCCATGCCAATGGTGATGCCGAGTTCTTCGTTCATGGAGGGCGCGCAGCGTATCCGAGATGGCCACTTCGGGGCCCTCGCCCGCAGGATGAGGTGCGGAACCCACCGTGAGGAAGCCGCATGCGAAAGCCCGGAGTGAGGACGCCATGAGGCCACCACCCGCCATCCTGGTCCCCGGGGCGGAGGTGCTGGGCTACACGGTGGAGCGCCAGCTGGGACAGGGCGGCTTCGGCACGGTGTATCTCGCGCGCAACGCAGGACAGCCGTTCGCCCTGAAGCTGCTGCACCTGCCTCGTGCCGGCGAGCGGGTGGAACGTGAGGTCTCCATCCTCCTGAAGCTTCACCACCCCCACGTCGTGGGCCTCCAGGGTTATGGGCTGTGGCCCTCAGGCGAGCCGCGCTTCGCGGTCATCGTGATGGAGTACGTGGACGGGCGCAGGTTGGACGTCTGGGCCGACGAGGAGAACCCCTCCGCGCGGCAGGTGACGCAGGTGCTGCTGGACGTGGCGCGAGCGCTCGCCGCGACACACGCGGCGGGGGTGCTGCACCGGGACGTGAAGGAGGCCAACATCATGGTGCGCGCCGCGGACGGCCCGGCCAAGCTGGTGGACTTCGGCATTGGCGACTACACCGGCGCACGTGATTTGACCGCGGACATCCTCCCGCCCGGGACGCCGGAGTACCGCGCGCCCGAAGCGTGGAGGTACTTCCGGCAGCATGCCCGGGTGCTCGGGGCCCGCTATGAGGCGGGCGCGGCGGATGACCTCTGGGCGCTGGGCGTCGTCTGCTACTGGCTGCTGACGGGTCGCAGGCCTTTCGATGGCGAGGACGACCCGAGCTTCATCGAAGCCGTGCTCACCCAGACGCCCGCGCCACCGCATGAAGTCAACGAGCGCGTGCCGCATGCGTTGAGCGACGTGTGCCTGCGGCTGCTGGAGAAGACGCCCGAGGCGCGCACACCGAGCGCCCTGGCGGTCGTGGCCGCGTTGGAAGAGGTCCTGCGAAGCGCGGACGCGGCGTGGGACGTGCCCCTGTGCGATGCGTTCGGAGAAGACACCGCGACGACGGAGAGCGAGCTGGACAGCTTCGAGAAGTGGCGGAACCGGCCAAGGCACCGGCCCCGGCGGGGCGTGCGCGCGCCACCGGAGGTTCCACCGACGCCAGCCGGCGCCACGCCGCCGGAGACGACGGCGAAGCCACGACATTCCTTGCGCGCATGGGCGGTGGTGGTGGCGGCCCTGGTGTTGATCACCGCGGGGGCGCTGCTGCTGCGCGGGGCTGCGGGACTTTCAGGAACGGACCCGCTTCGTCAGGAAGTAGCGCCCACGGACAAGTCGACTCAATCTGACCAGGCTGCGGCTCCCAACGGGACAGAGGCCATCGCCGCGGCCGTCGCACTTCCCGCGACGCTCCAGGAGGTTGCCGCCACCGTGACGACGCAGACGCCAGAGACTCCCGCCCTTCCACCCTCCTCGAAGCCCGCGAAGAAGGTCCGGAGTGCCATGACCCGTGCGGCGGGCATGGCCACCTGCACTGCGTTGCTGGGATGTCCCGGTCCGCAGGTGCGTCCGCCTCCGCCTCCCGAGCCTTGTCCGGTGGGAGCAGTGAAGGCCATGGAGGCGAGGAAACTCGACATGGGGGACAGGCACGAGGCCCTCTTCGTCGTTGCGCGGCCACATGTCATCGCGGTGCGCGAAGGGCCCATCCAATTGATCCTGGCCGGCCCCTGGGGGGACCTGCCGAGCAATACGGAACTGTCCGGACGGCTCATTGTCCGGGATCGCGTCTATGGGCGCCTGACCTGGGCGACGACACGCAAAGGGGACAGCTTCCCCATATGCATGGAAGTGCTCGCGGATGAGGGAGACCGGGGCATGGCGCGAGAGCCTGGGGATGATTCGCCATCAAGCGCCCGGATCTACACGATCGCGCGTGTGAAAGCGGTGCGTGAGTTCGAGTAGCAGGACTGCCTGGAGACACCGCCGAGTGCATTCTTCATCCATCGTCGTCCTCCTGGGGCTCGTCTTCACCAGTGCGGCAGCGTCCGCCCAGTCCGAGTTCTCTGCCTCCATTCAGGGCGCGCGGCGCATCGAACTGCGTCCCGAGGGGAGTCCTGCCGTCTTCGAAATCGTGGTCAGCGCAGGACTCTCCACGGGCCTCTATTTCGACTCGGACCTGATGCGCGATGGCATTGAACTGGAAGGTCGGGAGCGATTCACCTTGGTGGATGTAGGGCAGGCCACCCTCCGCCTGGTTCCCTCCTCACGCGTGATGCCAGGCGAGAGATTCCGCCTCTTCGTACGATTCAAGGATGGTGCAGCACCGCTGAGCGCATCCTTCTTTCTGCGAGTGCACCCCGCGAAGGCGGACCCCCTCATCGAGATCTATCGTGCGAAGCGGACGATCGAGACCTATCAGCAGGAAGCCACCGAGATTCGTTCGGAGTTGATGCACTGCCAGCAGGAGAACTCGCGATTGAGGGCCGAGCATGACGCGCCTGGAGGGTTGACGGGTCTCCTCGCCACAGGCACTTTGGACGAGTCTGGTATCGCCGCACGGCTGGTCGCCAAGGACGTGCTTCAATCGTCCGGGAATGCCCTTGCGGCGACCTTCGTCGTCACCTATCGCGCCAAGAAGGAAATTGCCGTAGCGGTCCACCTGGCAACGAAGGCGGGGGATCAACCCTGGAGCGCGAAGGGAGCAATCCTTCGGAGCAAGTCTGGAGCGGAGCTGAAAGTGCTCCGGGTCTGGCAGGAGCAGCCCATTCCCATGGCTGAACTCAGGCGCATTGTGATCGAGGCTGAAGCACCAGAAGCGGGGATTCAGGGACCGTACGCCCTCACGCTCTGGGAGGACGGACCACGCACCGTCACGTTGGGGAATGTAGTATTCCCATAGTTACAGCATTCCAACTGCGCAAGCCGGTTCAGAAAGAGACGCATCCTCCTGTGGCTCGCTCAATCACTGGGCTCGACCGCGCCCCAATGAATGATTAATCAACTCTCTTAAACACACAGCCGTCTCCTCCGGAAGTGGGATATTTATAAATCCAATGACTCTAACATACCGCAATCTCCACGCCGGCCGTGCCCGCACCGTCCCTGAACTCTATCGCGAGCTCGATGAATGGCTGGCGAAGACTTCGGAGCCTAAACTTGGCTACAGCCTAACCTTCTTCATTGAAGACGCAGACTCATCAAGAAGCGCTCTAACTGGAAAATTCAACCTCCACTCAGACGCCCGACGCGAGGCAATCCTGGTCTTCACTGAACTCTATCGCAAGAACCCATCAACCAGCACAGTCTTTGAAATCGACCAAACCAATTCGAGCGCAAGAAAGCGCTGCGTGCGCCTCAAGTCCGAGCGCTTGGCTGCAACGAGCTTTTACAACCATGACGCGAACCCGCAACACACAGCCACACTGCATCAGGTTCCGCCCCAGACAACCAAACAGAAACACGCAGACCAACATCGCGCACCGTCACCCCCTGCCGCAATGGAAGTCGAATCCGCGCGCAAACTCCTGACTGAGCAATGCGTGCGCCACACGCAAATTCGCACCTGGAATGACTGGCTTGCATTTCGATCCAGCAGCAAACGCCCAAGTTGGGTCTATTTTGTCCGATTCGGAGTGGTGATTTTTGCTTGGGGCACGGCATCCGGCACCGGAGGGCGGCTCCGCTCTACCAGCCTCTTCCACACAAAGCTAAGTGGCAAATACGACCGGCGGGCTGACTATCTCATGCTCAAAATCATACACGGCGTTCCCGACGTCTGGCTGTTCGAGGTAGACAACGCTAAGTGGGCGGAGAATCTGCTCCGTTCCAAGGTCGGGAATCGGTACTGCTTCGGCGGAATTCCAGCACTGAACAGGCGGGAGGTCTCGAAACTGATTTTTCACGACCTGCAAAAGACCGCGCATTGGAAGGGACAATCGGCCGAAACGCAGCGGCTCTTTCATCGTTATCTTGATGAGGTGTACTTCGCAGGCGTTTCCCACCCGAAAGATGAGAGCCGAACGTTCCATTTTGGGGATAGCTTGGAACCCGGATTCATTGGGCAGACGCTCGGCAAATCCGAACTCATCCCGGCGATCGAGGCGGTGCTGCAGGTCAGCTTCTAATCAGGAGAGGCCTGAGCAAACGCATGCCCTAGCGCGCCGCACTACATCGCCCCCAACATGCACATCCATGAAAGAAGCAAGCTGTGCAGGCAAAGGGACACTAGAAACCCAATAGCACCCAACAAATAGAAGACAGAGGCGATGAAGGAGCATGAGGCTGCAGCCGAGGGCGAGGACGTCGAAGTCGAGTTCGCCCCTGCCTTGGCCGCGGATACGAAGGTGGCGCGGCGGTTTCTTCCACGCCAGCGTGAGCTCCACGCCCCAGCGGTAGCGTCCCAGCCGCTCCATGGACCCGAACAACCTGCGCCGCCCGATAGTCCCTCCGAAGGCGTCCCACCTTCTTCTCGGGCCCGGTCGGAGGCGGCAGGGTCACCACGCGCTGTCAGAAAGCGTCGGGGGCGAACTCGCGGGCCGTGCGCACCAAGCCAGAGACGGCCCTTGCTGCTGACCCAGCCGGACTGCACTTTCGATAGACGCTATCAGCGCCTGCGCTACCATAGGTAGGTATGGCCGATCTGCTTGGGTATCTCGCTACTCGTCTCGCGCCTCATCCAGAGAACATCGCAACGGAGGCGCTAACGTTCGTGCTTCAAAAGAGCGCCCCCGCTCGCAGCACACTGCTGAGGCTCGCATCGTCGCTCGGGAATCCCATTTCTGAAGCACTTGACTTCAGTAGCCAAGCCGCTGTCGATGGCACCGGCATACCCGACATCGTCGGACGTACGGCAGACGGAACCGAACGACTTCTCCTAGAAGCAAAATTCTGGGCAGGCCTGACGCCTCATCAACCAGTCTCATACTTAAGGCGACTTAAAGACGGAGGAAGTCTACTGTTCATCGTACCAACAGTACGAGCTGAGTTTGTCTGGCGCGAGCTTGAACGGCGGGTTCGGAACGAAGCACTCAGTTTATCGACATCTTTGGGAGTCGGCACCAGTCGAGGATCAAGCGTAGCAGTTTCATCGCATTCAACAGTCACTCTCGCACTGACAACATGGGAGACAGTCATCGCATCGCTCGTTGATGCATTGAACCAATTCGGAGACACCGCAACATTGAGCGACGTCGAGCAGGTACGCGGACTCTGTCGCAGGATGAACGACGAAGGGTTTCTGCCTCTCACTACCGATGAACTGACATCAGGCTTGTGGCGGCGCGTCGCACAGATGAGTGAACTAATTCCCGACATAATCGAGACCCTTCGCGTGAAGGACATCGCCATTGCAGAGGGTCGCCTTTCTCATGGGGGAGGCTGGACGGGGCAAAAAGTTCTCAAGATGAAAGGAATGAACGTCGGACTATATTTTGACACATCTGCATGTGCCTCCTGGTTCCCGACGCCTTTCTGGCTCAGCCTCCCCGCTGCAGCACAGCCTTACTTGTCCACTCTTTCGAGAGCGACGCCGCGAAGGGTCTTCGAGCAGCAAGGCTCTCCGTATGTGGCCCTGCCGATCCGAACCGGCGTCGAACGGCCTGATGTCGTGGTTGACGTCGTCTGCGCATGTGCAGCCATTGCAGAACTGCTGCCCACGCCGACACCTGGCATTCTCATCAATGCGCAAAGCGCACCTGGGCCAGTCGACGATGCGACAAGCCACCTTCACAGCACATAACGAAAGCGCCGACCGGAGACTGGGCAGCGACAAAGGGCCGTCTCTGGCTTGGTGCGCACGGCCCGCGAGTTCGCCCCCGACGCTTTCTGACAGCGCGTGGTGACCCTGCCACCCTGCCGCCTCCGACCGGGCCCGAGAAGAAGGTGGGACGCCTTCGGAGGGACTACCGGGCGGCGCAGGTTGTTCGGGTCCATGGAGCGGCTGGGACGCTACCGCTGGGGCGTGGAGCTCACGCTGGCGTGGAAGAAACCGCTGCGCCACCTTCGTATCCGCGACGAAGGCAGGGACGAACTCCACTTCGACGTCTTCGCCTGCGGCCTCATGCCTCTTCGCCGCCACTGTCCTGGCATTTGTTAGGAGCTGTGAAGACCCTCCGTCACTTCGGGGTCACTCCATGAAACATGAAACGTTGAAGCAGGCTTCCATTCATGAACTGGTGGCAGCCTTCGCGAAGGCTGCGGAGCTGCACGGACAGGCGTCCGTCGAAGGCAGGCACCGGTCTGCCAATACTCAGTACGCCAGGCTCACGGCCACATGGCGGGAGCTGCGCACTCGGGGAGAGGCCGGACGTTCGGCCCTGACGGGACTGCTTCAGGACAGCAATCCTCGCGTTCGTCTCTGGGCCGCATCCCATGCCCTGGAATTCACTCCCATGCTCGCGGAGGCGGAACTGGAGCGGCTGTCCCAGGGCCCTGCGGGCGTGGTGAGACTCGACGCCGAGATGACCCTCAGCGAGTGGAGGGCCGGAAACCTGAAGTTCATGGAGGATTGAGCCAGGCCACCCGCTACGCCCCACCGCCCTGCCACGTCAGCATCCCCATCACGCCCACGTCCCGGGCTCCCCCTGCGTGGAGCCTCCAGGGCACCGCCACTCCGAACTCCAGGGACTTCAGCGGGCGCGCCAGCAGCCCCGGTGACAGGAGCAGGGTGGACGTACCGTCTTCGTCCCTCCAGCCTGCCTCCACCATGGGCCGCAGCGGCCCCAATGCCAGCACCGCTCCGGCCGCGAAGTCCGGATGGAATTCGCTCCCCAACCCGCGCACCCCGGGCAGCTCCTCCGCCTTCAATTGGAGGTTGAAGCCCACCGGCCCCACGTCCTGATACGCCAGCAGGTACGGTTCGAAGCCCGGGCGGAAGCGGTCGTCCGTGAGGTCGCGCGTGGCTTCCAGGTCCATGCCCATGCTCAACGTGAAGCCCCGCCGGCTGTCATTGATCAGCGCCAGGCCGATGCCCGCCTCCGCCGTGTCCAACCCGCGCGGATCCTCCGGCGTCGTCAGCGCCACCTTTGCTTCCAACTGCACACGGTCGCTCAGGCCGTACTCGCCGCGCACTGGCAGCTCGAAGCGCGTCTCATCGCCCTGACGCGTCCACTCCAGCCCCGTGCCCAGCTCCACCTGCCCGCGCTGCTGCGGTGGCGCTCCATCCCCCAGGAAGAACTCCTGCACCCGCCCCTGCACCC
>NZ_RAWC01000138.1:0-23789 GCF_003611685.1 Corallococcus sp. CA049B
GGGAGGGGACGCGGGGCTGACGGCGCGGCGACCGGCGGAGGCACGGGCCAGGACGGAATGCCCTGCACGCCGAACGGCGGGAGCACGTCCATTCCGGGGGCTCCCTCCGCGCCCGAATTGGATGGATCCGCGAGCCTCGCGTTGCGCAGCGCCAGCCGCTTGGGGTCCCGGTCCGGCGGGAACAGCGTGTCCAGGTAGGCGGCCACCTGCGCCGGCGCGGCGACCTCCGCGGGCCCGCCCAGCAGCTCGATGGCGGCGATGAACGTCTGCAGGCTGTCGAAGCGCGCCTCCGGGTCCTTCGCGAGCGCCTTGAGACACACCGTCTCCAGCGCCTGCGGCACCGACGGGTCGAACGCGGTGGGCGGCTTCGGCTTCCCTTCCGAGATGCGCGTGAGCACCTCTTCGGTGGACATGCCGGTGAAGGGCCGCCGGCCGCACAGCTGCTCGTAGAGCATCACCCCCGCGGCGAACAGGTCCGCGCGGTGGTCCACGCTGCGGCCGGCGATCATCTCCGGCGACATGTAGAAGAACTTCCCCTTCAGCGTCCCGGGCTCCGTCCCCGACCCCAGCGCGTCCGCCTTCGCGATGCCGAAGTCGATGACCTTCACCGCGCCGTTCGCCCCGACGTGGATGTTGTCCGGCGTGAAGTCGCGGTGGACGATGCGCAGCGGCCGGCCCGCCTCGTCCACGGCGCGGTGCGCGGCGTCCAAGCCCCGGCACGCATCCACCAGCACGCGCAGGGTGATGCCCAACGGAACGCGCTGGCCACGCTCGGCGGCCTCCTGCCGCACCTCCGCGAACGAGCGACCCTCCAACAGCTCCATGGCGATGAAGGGCTCCCCGCCCTCCATGCCCAGCTCCAGGATGGACACCACGTTGGGGTGGCGCACCTGCGCGGTGATGCGCGCCTCGTTGAGGAACATCTGCACGATGCGCCGGTCCGCGACCAGGTGCGGCATCAGCCGCTTCACCGCCACGGCCGGACCGCGCTGCCCGTCCAGGCTGATGGCGCGCGCCAGATACACCTCCGCCATGCCGCCTGTCGCGATGCGCGCGCTCAAGCGGTAGCGGCCTGCCCAGGAAACGCCGGGTTCCGACACCAAGGTGGCGGCAGTCTACGGGCCCGGGCCCCCGGCGCCCAACGTCATGACGCGCCGCCTGCCTGCCTGGCCCCGGCCGCCCCGCGCATGCCCACCGTATTGGACGGGCCGGGACGACGGGTGTGGGTGCAGGGATGTGTAGCGCCGATGACGGAGGACGGGCCGGGAGTGCTAACGTCCCCCGCTTCAAGCGTGACCCCTAAGGGGAGGGGGCCGCCTTCACGAACCTCGCGAACCGTCGCGGATGCAGGGAGGGATGTTGGGCACCGTCCTCAAGGGTGGTTTCGTCGTCGAATTGGAGCCCGCGTCCGTGGAGCGGGTGGACCTGCGCGTCGAAGGTGAGCGCATCGTGGCGCGGGGCGAGGACCTTGCGCCCGGCCCCGACGACGAGGTGGTCGCGCTGTCCGGCAAGCTCGTCTTCCCGGGCCTCGTCAACGCCCACCACCGGCTGGCGAGCGTGCTGTCGCGCGGCCTGGTCCGCCCGACGCCCACGTCCTACCAGGCCCTGCTGGAGCAGGTGCGCTGGCCCTTCGAGAACGCGCTGGACCTGGACGCGGTGCAGGTGGCCGCCACCGCGGGCGGCCTGGAGTCCATCCAGTGCGGCACCACCACCCTGTTTGATTTGCACGCCTCGCCCAAGGCGGTGACGGGCTCGCTCCTGCGCTCGGCGCGCGGCCTCCATGAGGTGGGCGTGCGCGGCGTGCTGTCCTACGCGGTGACGGACCGCATGGGCGCGGTGGGCCGCGAGGAGGGCCTGGAGGAGACGGTCAGCTTCGCGCGCAAGGCCCGGGGCCGCTTCCGGGGGCAGGTGGGCGCGGGCCCCTGCTTCACGCTGGGCGACGACGCGCTCCAGGGCCTGGGCGAGGCGCTCAACACCACCGGCACCGGGCTGCACTTCCCGCTCGCGGAGGATCCGCTGGACGAGCGGCTGTCCACCGAGCGGCACGGCAACCCGCCGGTGACGCGGCTGCTCACCAGCAACCTGCTGTCGCCCCGCGCCATGGCGGCGCACGTGGGCCACCTGGCGTGGGCGGACCTGGCGCAGGTGCTGGCCACGGGGACGTGGTTCCTGCACACGCCGCGCTCCAACCAGGGCCAGGAGGTGGGCTACGCGCCCGCGCTGAAGTTCGGGGCGCGCGCGTCGCTGGGGACGGACGGCACGTCGCCGGACCTGTTCGCGGAGGCGCAGGCGGCGTACCTGCGCTCGCGCGAGGCGGGGCAGCCCATTGACGTGCTGCGCTACCTGGCCAACGGCCACCGGCTGGCGTCGCAGGTGTTCGAGGCGGCCATCGGCCCCATGCGCGAGGGCGCGCTCGCGGACCTGCTGGTGCTTGACTACCTGTCGCCCACGCCGCTGACCGCGGAGACGCTGGCGTGGCACGTGGTGCACGGGCTGGGCAGCCGCCACGTGGAGGCGGTGATGGTGGACGGCGTGTGGCGCGTGTGGGCGCGCAGGCCGCTGTCGGTGAACCCCACCGTGGTGGCCGAGCAGTCGCGCGAGGCCGCCGCCGCCGTGTGGGCCCGCATGGCGTCGTCGTAAGGCCTGGGGAGCTTGTCGCGGTGTCCGGGGCCCGTTAAGTCCCGGGCATGCTCAACTCCCTGCTCGTCGTCGGATGGCTCAGCGCAGCGATTCCCCAGGTGGGTGAAACCGCCCCGGACTTCACGGTGAAGGACACCGCGGGGACGACCTACACGCTGTCGGAGATGGTGAAGAAGGGGCCCGTCATCGTGGCCTTCTTCCCCAAGGCGTTCACCAGCGGCTGCACGAAGGAGCTGACCGCGTACCGCGACCGCTACAAGGACATCGAGCAGGCGCAGGGCCAGGTGCTGGCCTTCTCCACGGACGACGCGGAGACGCTGGCGCGCTTCAAGACGGAGCTGAAGGCGCCCTTCGTGTTCATCCCGGATCCGGACGGCAAGGTGGTGGGCGCGTACGACGTGAAGATGCCGGTGTTGACGGTGTCCAAGCGCTACACGTTCGTCGTGGGCGAGGACCGCAAGGTGCTCAATGTGAGCGAGGGCAAGGACGCCATCGACGTCTCGGGCGCCATCGCCGCGTGTCCCCTGCGCAAGGGCGGCGCCGCGAAGCCCGCGGCGGCCCCGGCGGGAACCACGCCGCCCACCCAGGCCGCGCCCGCGACGAAGTAACCGCGGGGCGTTGGCTTTCGGGGCAAGGGCACGGTCCACTCGCGGACGTCCTCATGGCACGCGTGGGCCGGACGCCGGCCGCGCCGTTGAGGAGTTCACGCGGCACGAGGCCTGCTGGCTTGTCCGCCCCAGGCGCGGAGCGATAGCCCTGGGGCCTGCCGTGCGCGGGGCGTCCTCCGTCCGCCGGGCTGGGGGCGTGAGGAGGCCCGAGTGGATGGACATCGTCTTCCTGGGCCCCGTGTGCCAGGCCACCGCCGAGGCACAGGCGGCCACGGCCCCGAGACAGCTCGCGCAGGCGCTCCGGCGGCGCGGACACACGGTCCTCTTCTTGGAGCGCACCGCGCCCGGTGCACGCGGGGAGGAGGGCGCCGCCGTCGCGCCGTACGTGGACCTGGCGGACCTCCACGCGCGCTTCCATTCGAGGGTGCGCCGCGCGGACCTGGTGCTGGTGGACGCGGACGTGCCGCAGGTCGCGGACGTGAGCCGCTGGACCACGAACACGGCGAGGGGGCTCACCGTCTTCTGGGACCGGGACACGCCCCGGACGCTGGCGCGGCACGCCCTGCGAGAGGACCCCGCCTGCATGACGCCGGACCTCTTCACGGGCTACCGGCTCTATCTCTGCTCGAGTGGGGGTCCGGTGCCCCGTCAGCTGGAGCGCGAGTGGGGCGTGGCCCGCGCGCGCGTGTTCCTGCCGGGAGTGGACGCGGAGCACTTCGCGCCCGGGAGCGGGCGGACGCGCTGGGACCTGGGGTACGCAGGGCCGGTGTCGCCGGAGCGGCGGGGGCTCCTGAAGCAATGGCTGCTGGGCGCCGCGCGCGGCTGGCCCGAGGGGCGCTTCATGCTCGCGGGGACGCTGTCGGCGGTGGATGACGCCTGGCCCGCCAACGTGGCGAGGTACGAGGCCCCGTCCCTCCAGGAGCACGCGGGCTTCCTGGGCGCGCAGCGCTTCACGCTGGTCCTCTCCCAGGCCGAGCACACGCCGGGGCGAAACCTGTTCAAGGCCGCGGCCTGTGGAGCGGCGCTCATCTGCGACCCCTGGCCGGGCCTGGAGGACATCTTCTCGTTGGGCGAGGAGGTGATGGTCGCCCGCACGGAGCAGGACGTGCTGCGCTACCTGCTCGCGATGCCGGAGGCGGACCGGCGCCAGCTGGGCATGCGGGCCCGGGCCAGGGTCCTGGCCGAACACACCGTGGCCCACCGGGCGCTGCAACTGGAGCAATACGCGAGCGAGGCGGAGCGCGGAGCCGCGTGGATGGCCCCGGTCCGTTCGCTGAACTGAGTGCCCGGAGCGCACCAGCCAGTCCGCGGAAACCTGTCCGACAGTCGGACAGGTTTTGGAGCACCGCGCCGGGGGCCTATGCCTCTTCCGGCGCCGTCACCATCTCCCGAGGCGGGAACACGAACTGCGCGGCCCCGGCCACGAGCGGTGAGTCGTCCCGCTGGAACATGGCGAGCGCCGCCAGCCGCTCCTCCGTCCAGCCGCGCCCGTCCCCCGCGTCGCGCACCAGGCAGTGCAGGGCCACGCGCCGCGCCTCCGGGCTGGAGCTCCGCGCCAGGCGCCCTCCGACGTCTTCCATCGTCTCCACCGGCAGGTTCGACACCGCCACCTGCGCCGCCACCAGCGCGTCCGCGTGGAGCCAGCCCTCCTGGCCCATCGTGCCCAGGTGGCTCGCGAAGGCTGGCGGTTCCAGGGCCACCACCGCGCAGCGCACGCGCAGCGTCGCCAGACGCGGGTCCTTCGTGAGCAGCCCCGTCACCATTCCCTGCACGACATGCAAGGGCACGGGCCGCATCCGGTCCCGGGGCTGGAGCAGCGCGTCCATCGCCACGCTCAGCGCGCGCCGGTCGTGCGCCGCCGCCTCCAGCATCCGCTCGAACAGCGCCACGTCGCGCTCGTCGGCCCGGTACACCAGCGCCCCCATCGCCGCGCGCACCTCGTCGTCATAGGGCGAGGCCAGCCGCGCGCCACAGGCGGAGAGGAACACCCGCTCCCGGTCCTTCACGGACAGCCAGGCCGCGCGCCGCAGCAGGTCGATGCGCGCATCCGGCTCCGGCCGCGCCAGCACCTTCGCGAGCAGCCCGGACAGCCGCGCATCCAGCGCCTCCGTCAGCCGGTCCGCCGGGATGTCGCCCACGCGCGCCGCCATGATGGCGTCCTCGCCGGTGACGGCGCGCTCGAACACCGCCCACGTGGGCTCGCGGTCCAGGTGGTCCCACAGCGCACGCAAGAGCGCGATGCGCACGTCGCGGTGCAGCGGCTTCGCGTCCAGCTCCAGCAGCCGCTCGTAGCCCGCGTCCGAGCGCAGCTCGCCCAGCAGGCGCACCACCTCCTTGGCCACCGTGACCTTGGTCAGCGGCACCTCCGCCAGCAGCGACAACACCCGCGTGACGGGCATGCCGTTGAACGCACGGCGCAAGCCGTAGATGGCGATGCGCGCGCGCGAATCCTCCAGCGCCCTCAGCAGCGTGGGCACGCCCTGGCCCTGGTCGCACCGCGCCATCACCCGCAGCGCCCGCTCCTGCACCGCGGGCCGCTTGTCGTCCGCCAGCGCCAGGAGCGCGTCCATGGGCGCCCAGTCCAGCGCCGCCATCAGCGACACCGCCCCCAGCAGTGTGGGTGTGTCCCGCTCCATGTCCGCGCACAGCCTCGCGAGCGCGCGCGAATACGACTGGCTCTGCTCCGTCGTCCACCGGAAGAAGCCAGAGAAGAAGGGGAGGATCCAGTGCGTCGCCCCCGTGGCGAACTGGCCGGTGATGACCGGCGCGTCCAGGTAGGGCCCCAGCAGGTCCTGCCGCCGCCGGTGCAGGTACTCGCGCACCACCGAAATGGCGATGATGCTCTCGTCCCGCTTGAGCAGCTCGGGCAGGAGCCGGTCGAAGTCCCTCCAGGCGCGGTGGCGCAGGATCGACAGGACGGACGCGTACGCCTTGCCCTGCCGCAGCGCCATCCGCTCCAACTCTCCCACCAGCTCCGGGTGCAGGGGTTCCCCCGGCTGCTCGGAAGCCGCCAGCGCCACGACCTCTTCGGCCCAGCCCCGGTCCCTCCAGTGCCGGAGCGTGGCCGCGAGCGTCGCCTCGAAGCGAGGCCGGTCCTCCCTCGACAGCCACACCGTCAGGGCGAGCGACAACCGCGCCTGGGGGGTGGTGTCACGCACGGAGACGAGCCAGTCCGACAGGCCGGGTACCAGCACCGCGCGCTTGCCCAGGCTCGCCGCCAATTGGAGCAGGGGCCCCCCCCGCTCGCGCTCCGCCCAGACCTTCGCCATTTTCAGCAGGTACGGTGCGGACAGGCGCACCTCCTCGTCCGTCAACCGGTGCCCCAGCCCGCCGTCCTGGACGCGCCCGCGCTCCTTGAGGAAGGTCCCCAGCCACTGTGCGCCCCACGCCGGGTCCGCGCGGAACGCCCGCACCAGCAGTCGCTCCGCCGCCTGCGCCGTGGGCATCGACAGGTCCGCGGCATCCAGCGCGTCGCGCAGCACCCGGCCCAGTGCCTCGGTGTGCTCGGCGCGCCACATCCGCCGGGGCCAGTCCGCCAGCGCCTGCAACATCAGCCCACGCACCGGGTCCTGCTCGTTCTTCCGGGCCAGCACCACCGCGAGCGCGGGGGCCACGCACGCGGGCTCGTCCGGACGCAGGCCGGGCAGGGCCAGCAGGGCGCTCAGCGCCGCGCCGCGCATGCCTGCGTCCGGGTGGCCCATCTCGGCCCGGAGGACCTCCAGCGCCTCGCTCCACGGCAGGTAGCGCGCGTAGGCGATGCGCTTCTCGGCGCGGGTATGTAGCGCCATCACCTCATGCAGGTGCCGGCGCGCCTCGCGCTCGCGCAGGTCCACCGGCAGGTGCCGCAGTCGCTCCAACTGGATGACGCCGTCCCTGTTCCGCGCCCCCGCGGTCCAGCGCGCGTAGACGCTCTCGCGCACGGCCGGGGCCACGATCCGGGCGATGAGCTTCGTGCCCCAGGCGGGGGCCCGCTTCACGGACGAGGCCCAGGCCTCGGTGAGCGTCGCGTGCAGCGGCTCCGGCAGGTCCTCCAGCACGTCCTCCGCGCTGCCCAGCAGCGTCGGGTCGCGCTGGACGATCCACGTCAGGGACTCGGCGTCCAGCGACGCCAGGGACTTCGCGAACAGCAGATGCGAGAGGGCCACCGTGGGGTGCTGGCGCAGGAGCGCCACCATGCGCACGGGGCGCTGCCGCACCAGCGACCGCAGGGGATATTCGTCCGGCGGGATGCCTCGCTCCAGCATCAGCGTCATCAGCGTCTCCGCGATGTCGGGCGTCCGGTCCGACAGCCACGCGAGGCCCCACGCCAGATGCTGCCGGGTCACCGGGTCCGGCTCGCCGGGCACCGCGCGCAGCTGCTCCAGCAAGAGCTCGCCCAGCACCGCGGGCGCACGCCGCGCCAGCCGCGCCCAGAACCGGTGGCTGGGACGCTCCAGCGCCCGAGCCAGGTGCTTGCGCAGGCCCGCCTCGGAGGCCAGGGGCACCGTGTCCGCGAAGGTGGCGTGGTCGCCCCCCTCCGCCAGCCCGTCGAGGAACGCGTCGATGACCGGGGAGCGCCGCTGCTTCACCAACTGGATCAGCACGGCCTGCTCGCGGCGCATGCCGTGCGCCATCCGCAGCGCCTCCAGCGCCTGCGCGTCGTCGCAGGCCAGCGCCACCAACTCGAACGCCAGCGCGCGCACGCGCGAGGACTCGTCCGCCGTGGCCTTCAGCACCGCCGCGCCATCCCTGCGCGTGAACTGGGCCGCCAGCGCCAGCCGCCGCTCGAAGGCGTCCCCCCGGGCCAGCGCGTCCAGCAGCGCCTGCGCCTCCGGGTCCGTCCGCGCCTTTCGCCCCAGGGCCACCATGTGGCGCACCCGGGCGTCGTGGAAGGTGGAGTTCAGCTCGGAGCGCAGGGCGGACAGGGCGGGTTCGGACATGGCGCCCAAGGATGCCTGCTCCCCGGGTTTCCTGACAGACCGGCCCGGGTCGCCCTCTTCATCAAAGGCTCAGTGCGCCGCCTCGGAGGGGGTGACGGGGTAGTTGCCCGTCGCGTGCGCGCGCGTGTGCTGCGCGAAGAGGAAGCGCCGGACGGCGGCGCGGGTGAGGAGCCCGCACGGGGCCAGCCCCAGCACCGGCGCCACCGGCAACGCGTCCACGTCCTCCTGGTCCATCACCTGGAGCGCGTGCGCCAGGTCCGAGTCCGGCGCCAGCGCGGGCAGCTTGCGCGCCAGGTCGCTGGCCACGAGCAGCGGGTACATGGACTCGTCGCGCCACACCTCGCGCAGCTGCTCCACCTGCACCGTGCCGTAGAGGTTGCCCTCGGTGTCCAGCACCGGCAGCGTGCCGGCCTCGGACGTGAGCAACTGGTCCGTCAGCGCGCGCAGCGGCGTGCCCGCGGCCACCGCCGGCACCTCCGTCATCAGGGCCCGCACATGCGTGGCCGCCAGCAAGTCCTCGTCGCTCTGCACCTTGGGCGCCGTGCGCTCCGTGAGGAAGTGACACACCGCGGACGCGATGGTGCACGTCACCATCAGCGGCAGGATGATTTCATGGCTGCCGCTCAGCTCGTACAGCATCATCATGCCGGTGAGCGGACCGCGCGTGAGCGCCGCCACCGCGCCGCCCATGCCCACGATGGCGTACGCGCCGCTGGGCCCCGTGGCGTGCGGGAAGAAGTAGTGCACCAGCGTGCCGAACGCGCCGCCCGCCATGGCGCCAATCAGCGCCGCCGGGAAGAACGTGCCGCCGGACCCGCCCGAGCCGATGGTGAGCGACGTGGCCACGAGCTTCAGCACGCACGCCGTCACCAGGAAGAGGAAGGGCAGCTGGCCCGCCGCCGCCAGGTTGATGTAGTCGTGTCCGCTGCCCCACACCGTGGGGCTCAGGAACACGAGCACGCCCGTGCACAGGCCGCCCAGCGCGGCGCGCACCGGCAGCGGCTTCTTCCCCAGCCACGGGGACAGCTTCCCGCCCATGCCGCCGTGGAAGAAGTGCTCCACCCCGTGCAGCAGCTTCACGAACGCGAACGCGAGCAGCCCGCACCCGATGCCCAGCGCCGCGTAGGCGAAGACCTCCGCGCCGCTGACCAGCTCGTAGTTCACCCGGTTGAGCATGGGCGCTTCGTCCAGCACGCCGCGGCTCACCAGCGTGCCCGCCACGCTCGCCAGGATGATGGGGGAGAACACGCGCAGCTCGAACTCGCGCAGGATGATCTCCATCGCGAACACCGCGCCCGCGATGGGGGCGTTGAAGGACGCGGAGATGCCCGCGCCCGCGCCGCACGCCAGCAGGATGGACAGCTCCCGGCGGCTGAAGCCCAGCACGCGCCCCACGCTGGACGCGAACGCCGCGCCGCCATAGACGATGGGGCCCTCGCGGCCCGCGGAGCCGCCGCTGCCAATGGTGATGGCGGACGCGATGAGCTTGAGCAACCCGCGGTCCGCCGGCACCACGTTGGCGCCGCTCTTCACCGCGCGCACCACCTCCGGAAGGCCGTGGCCGTGCGTCTCCGGCCGGTCGCGCAAGAGCCGCCCCACCGCCAGGCCACCCACCGTGGGAGCGAGCAGCATCAGCCACCAGGGCAGGTGCGGCAGCACCGCGGGCATGTTGTGCGCGTGACCGAACACGGCGTTCACGGCCGCCAGGCCCACCAGCGGGTAGTAGAGCGACAGCGCGCCCAGCGTCAGCAGCGCCAGCAGGCGCAGGCGGCGCTTCACCTCATCGCGAGGGCCGCCGGGTTCAATCACCCGCGCCAGCAGGAGCGCCCCCAGCGCCAGCGGCACGCCTACCAGCGCGTACTCCAGGTGCCAGCGCGCGGAGGAGAGCGACTCCATCAACGTGCGCAGCCGCTGCGGCTTGAACGTCGCCGCCAGCTCCGCGGCGCTGAACGTGATGCCGCTCATCACGCCAATGAGGTTGGAGAAGATGCCCGCGGCCAGTCCGCTGTAGAGCCCGACGACCGCGCCCGCGATGGGCAACACCGAGGGGGTCGGCAGGCGGATGCGGTTGGACGCGCCCAGCAGGAGATAGATGAGGCGTGAAAGGCTCTGTCGCGCCCAGAGGGTGAGCGCGGCCATCCGCTGCATTTCGGCAGGCGGAGGTTCGTCGGAGGTGTTCATTTGGTGCTCCTACTAAATGGAGGAGGCCGGTGGGTTTCAAGCCTCTTGATAAGGCCCGCGCTCCGGCGCCGTCCGCCTGCACTCCACTCCACACATCACCCGAGCGGTGCCCGGCCCCCTGCCCCCGGAGCGTGCTACGACGGCCCCGGTTTCCACCCCATGAAGGAGGCATCGCACATGCTCAAGCAGGGAGACGTGGCGCCGGAGTTCACCGTGCAGGACGCGACGGGGAAGACGCACCGGCTGTCGGACTACCGGGGCAAGAACGTGGTGCTCTGGTTCTACCCGAAGGCGGACACCCCGGGATGCACCGCGGAGGGCTGCTCCTTCCGCGACCACAAGACCCAGTACGAGGCCAAGGGCACCGCCATCCTGGGCATCAGCTTCGACACGCCGGAGGAGAACCAGGCCTTCTCCCAGAAGTTCGGCTTCAACTTCCCGCTCCTGTGCGACGTGGATCGCAAGGTGGGGCTGGCCTACGGGGCCGCGGATGACGCCTCGGCCCCCAACGCGCGCCGGGTGGGCGTCGTCATCGGGCCGGACGGCCGCATCAAGGAGTGGCACGCCAAGGTGGACGCGCGCGCCTTCCCCCAGGAAGCGCTGTCGCGCCTCCAGTAGGACTCCAAGCGCCCCTCAGGGCGCGAACGAGCGGGACGGCAGGCGCGAGCGGATGAACACCGCCACGCCCGCCAGCACGAACCACGGCAGCACGTGGCCCAGCATCAGGTGGCCCGCGCTGCCGTCCGGGCAGTGTACGTGCAGTACGAGCAGGCTCACACCCGCGGAGGACAGGCCCGCCGCCAGCGCCCGCACGGGCTGGAAGGCGGAGCGGCACAGGAGGACGAGCGCCAGGGCCAGCGGCACCACCGACAGCGCCACCTCCGCGCCCATGCACCCCAGGGTGCCCGCGAGGAACGGCCGCACCTGGACGCCCGAGCGCCCGGTCAGCTGCGCCAGCGCCACGACGAGCGCGCCCGCGGCCACGAGCGTGAGGGGCCAGGCACGCGGCCTCGGCGCCAGGGCCACCAGCGCTCCTCCGCCCACGCCCACGACGATGAGCAGCGCCACCAGCGCCACCGCCAGCGGCGACGCGGAGTTGAGCAGCATCCCGTGCCGGCCCACCCAGAGCAGCCCCACCACGCCCACGCCCAGATAGGCGGCGAGCAGCACCGCCACCTCCTTCCACCACGGCGTGGGCCGAGGGTGCGCCGCCAGCTCCGTCAGCGACTGGCGCCGCGTCTGCTCGAGCTTCGCCTCGTCGATGGGCACGGCGGGCGGAGCGGAGGAGGGGGGTGCCAGCACCTGGAAGCCCTCCAGGAGGGCGCGGCAGTCCGCGCACCCGGCCGCGTGTGACGCCAGGTCCGGAGGCAACGGGCCGTCCAGTCCGTCCAGGACGCGTTCGCACTCGGGCGTCATCGTGAAGTCTCCTGCTGGAGGGGCGCGAGCAGCTCGCGCAGGCGCGCGTAGCCCCGGTGGGCGCGGACCTTCACCGCGCTCTCGGTGAGGCCCAGGGCCTCGGCGATTTCAGCGAAGCCCATGCCCTCGAAGCGGTGCATGAGGATGGGCAGCCGCTGGCCTTCGGGAAGCTGCGCCAGTGCGCGTTGCACCGCGCGCTCCAGGCCCGCGTCGCGAGGCTCCGGCGTGTCCGCCACGGCGGTGAGGGGCAACTCCCCCTCGGGCGTGAGGTCCTCCGGGCGGCGGTGGCGGCGCGTATGGTCCCGCGCGGCGTTGGTGGCGATGGCGTACAGCCACGGCCGGACGCGGGCCCCGGGCTGATAGCGGCCCCGCGCGCGCACCAGGGACAGGAAGGTGAGCTGCGCCAGGTCCTCGGCGGTGGCGGGGCTGCCGGTGAGGCGCGCCAGGTAGCCCTGGACGGGGCGCGCGTAGCGCTGGAAGAGCGCGTCGAACGCCTGCGCGTCTCCCTGGCAGAACCGCTCCATCAACACCTCGTCCGGGTCGCCGGAAGCTCCCGAGGGTGCCGGCATGTCTCCGGTACGCACGGGCGCGGCACCGGGTTTCACGGGAGGGGACGAAGGGCTCACGGGCGGGCCCGGATTCTAGGGCCCGAAAGGCGCCGCACGGGAGAAAGTCGCCCCGTCAGGACGACGCGGCCGGCCGCAGCCGCGCCAGCCACGCCTCGAAGGCGGGGTGCCCGTGCAGGTGCGCCAGGTCCTCGTCGGAGGCGGCATAGGCCGCGTCCTTGAAGCCCAGGTCTTCCGCCCGCTGGAGCAGCCGCACCGCGTCCGCCACGTTGCCCGCGCGCGCGAAGGCACACGCCGCGTCGTACGCGATGCCCGGGTCCGGGACGTGGCGAAGCGCCGCCTCGCTCACCGCCGCAGCCTCCGAATAGGCGCCCCGGATGAACAGCGCCCGCTCCGCGCACCGGAACGCGGCCGCCGGGTCCACGCCGGGCAGCCGCAGCGCCTCGCTCACCTGGCCCAGCCGGATGAGCGCGCCCGCGTACTCGTGCATCACGGTGCGGTCCTGCGACTCGCCCCACGCCTGCTTCCAGTAGCCCACCGCCCGGGCGTCATCCCCCACCAGCGAGAACGCCGCCGCCACCGCGTGCATCTCCACCGGCTGGCCCTGCACCTGGGAGAAGTGGTCCAGCGCGGGCCGCCCGTGGCCCTGCTTCAGCGCCACCCAGCCCAGCAGGTAATGGGTCCGGCTGGTGAGGTTCGGGGACAGGCCCTCCGTCTCCAGCACCCGGTTGCCCTGCCGCCACGCGTCGTCCAGCCGGTCCTCGCGCAGCGCCTGCTGCGCCTCGCGCAGGGACTGGGCGGTGGGGCCCTCCTCCTCCTTGGCCTCGTTGCGCGCGCGCATCACGTCCGACAGCACGCGGAACGACTGGAAGCCGAACATGGCGAAGAGGACGCCCATGAACAGGGCGCCGGTCTTGATGCTCAGCAGCACCAGGCCCACGCACAGCCCCAGCGCCAGCACGTGCGACACGATGAAGCCCCGCCGCCCGAACATCCGCGTCGCCAGCGCCGTGCTGATGTGCCCCCCATCCAAGGGAGGCACCGGCAGCAGGTTCAGCACCGCCCACACCATGTTGGCGAAGAAGAAGTTGCTCAGGAAGAAGTCCGCCACCTCCGAGCGGCCCCGCACCTGCATCAGCACCCCCCAGCACAGGACGCCCAGCGCCAGCCCCGCCAGCGGGCCCGCGAAGCTGCTCACCACGTCCTTGTGCCAGGGCAGGGGCGAGTCCGTGTTGGGCCGGGTGACGCCGCCCATGAACACCAGGTCCACGCTCGGCTGGTACCCGAAGAAGCGGAAGGCCACCGCGTGCCCCAGCTCGTGGACGAGCACGGACACGAAGACGATGAACATCCACGCCAGCACGTAGGTCACCACCGCGCCCATGTGCCCGGGCGACGCGGCGTCGGCCAGCTGGTCCCCCAGCCACCCGGCACCCGAGTGCCGGCCCGGCAGGGGCAGGGACTGGTAGGCGAACACCGCTGAGAACAGCAGGTGACTCGTGTGGACGTGGACGGGGACGCTCCCGAGCCGAAAACGGAACATGGGGAGGGACCTTAATCGTTGGCCTCCACTCGCGCAGGGCCGTTCTCATGGCCCGCGCGCTTCTGTTCCCCGCCGGGTTATAGGGTGTCTTCCGCCATGCTGAAGCTGGGTCCCTACACGCTCCCCAACCCCTACATCCTCGCGCCCATGGCCGGCGTGAGCGAGCGCCCCTTCCGGGTCATCGCCTTCCGGCTCGGCGCGGCCCTCTGCCCCACGGAGCTGGTCAGCGCCCAGGGGCTGATGCGCCAGAACCAGCGCACGCTCAAGTACCTGCGCTACGACCCGGCCGTGGAGAAGCCCTACTCGCTCCAGATTTTCGGCGGCGAGCCGGAGGCCATGGCCCAGGCCGCGCAGGTGGGCAAGGCCGCGGGCGCGCAGGTCATCGACATCAACATGGGCTGCCCGGTGAAGAAGGTGGTGCGCAACGGCGCCGGCAGCGGCCTCCTGTGCGACGTGCCCCGCGCCGCCGACATCGTCCGCGCCATCCGGGAAGCCACCGGCCTGCCCGTCACCTGCAAAATCCGCTCGGGCTGGGACGCGCGCACGCTCAACTATCTGAAGGTGGCGGAGGCGCTGCAGGAGGCCGGGTGCGCGGGGCTCGCCCTGCACCCGCGCACGCGAGAGCAGGGCTACTCGGGGCAGGCGGACTGGGCCCACATCGCGGACCTGAAGCGCCACTTCCCGGAGCTGCCCATCATGGGCAACGGGGACGTGAAGACGGTGGCGGACGCCCACCGCATGCTGGAAAGCACCGGCTGCGACTTCGTGATGATTGGCCGGGGCGCCCTGGGCAACCCGTGGCTCTTCCGCGAACTCTCGGGCGGCCCGCCCGCCACGCCGGAGGAGCGCTGCGAGCTGGTGCTGGAGCACGCCCGGGCCCACGCGGAGTTCGTCGGGGACGCCCTGGGCGCGGTGCGCTCCTTCCGCCGCCACCTGGCCTGGTACGCCCATGGCCTCAAGGGCGCGGCGCACTTCCGCTCGGAGGTGAACGGGCTGGACTCGCCGGAGGCGGTGGAGGACAGCGTGCGCCGCTTCTTCGCGGGCGCGGACACGGACCCCACCGCTCCTCTAGAGGAGCCGGAAGTGGACTACCGCGCGGCGCTGGGCTGAGCGCTGGCCACTGACGTCGGCGGCACCAGCACGCGCCCGGTGGCCACCGCGCGGAAGTAGTCGCAGGCCGGGGTGGGGCGGCGCTCCAGCGTGTCGAAGTCGACGTGGTAGAGGCCGAAGCGCGGGCCCCAACCCTCCAGCCACTCGAAGTTGTCCAGCAGGCTCCAATAAAGGTAGCCCTGCACGTCCACGCCCGCCTCGCGCGCGGCCAGCACCTGGCGCAGGTGCGCGTGCAGGTACTCCGGCCGCACCGTGCCCTTGCGGTCGTCGATGCCGTTCTCGGTAATCCACACCGGCTTGCCGTAGCGCTTCACCTCCTGAAGCAGCTGGAGGAAGCCCTCGGGCCGCTGCTCCCACCCGATGTCGGTGAGCCCGCGCCCGTCCGGGTCGCGGTACTTGAAGTCGATGAAGGGAGGGCGCGGCATGAAGCGCAGGTGCGCGCGCGTGTAGTAGTTGACGCCCACGAACTCCACGGAGTCGCGCGCCCCCTCGATGCGCACGTCCGTGGACGCCACGCCTGGCATGAACACGCGCAGGTGGCCGGAGGACAGCGCCTCGTGGAACGCGTGGTTGTAGGCCGGGGCCGCCAGCCGCACCAGCGAGCGGTCCAGGGGATGCCACCAGCGGTCCGGCGCGAACGCGAGCATGTTCTGGGAGATGCCCAGCTCCACCCGGCCCAGGTGCTGGCCCAGCTCTTCCCGAGCGATGACGTGCGCGCGCACCATGTTCCCGAGCGCGGCCATCGTCTTCGCCCCGTCCGTGATGCCCGGCGGCATCAGGCCCTGGAGGTAGCCGCCCAACAAGAGGACCATCGGTTCGTTGAAGGAGATGACGAGCGCGTCCAGCCCCTCCAACAGGGGCGCGCACCGGCGCACGTACTGGCGGAAGGCCTCCAGGCTCTCCGGAAGGTGCCAGGGCGTGGACGCGTGGAACCACGTGGGGTGGGTGAAGTGATGGAGCGTCACCACCGGCCGCAGCCCCTGCGCGCGCAGCTGCAAGAGCCGCTCGCGGTAGCCCTCCAGCGCCGCGCCGTCGAACCGGCCGCGCTCGGGCTCGATGCGCGCCCACTCCAGCGACAGCCGGAACGCCGTGGCCCCCACCGCCTTCGCCAGGGCGTAGTCCTCCGCGTAGCGGCGCCAGTGGTCCACCGCGATGCCGCATCGCGCATGGGGCTCCTTCAACTTCCCCTGCCGCTCCCACTGGGCCCAGTCGTTCTCGATGCCGCCCTCCACCTGGTACGCGGACGTGGCGACGCCGAAGGTGAAGGACGCGGGGAAGGTCAGTGCGGCGGAGCTCATGCGGGCGCGCACCGTAGGCCGCCGCCCCCACGACGGGAAGCGACGCGATGCGCGCGCGCCGGATGCACGGCAGCGGACATCCAGCCCCGCAGCGCGGACCCGCGAAGTGCGTCCGGAGCCGGAAATTGGGCCTCGCGCGCGACGCGCCGGACCCCCGAAATGACCGCCACGAACGGTTCGACGCGCCCGGAGGCCAAAAATCGGCCTCGCCGCGCACTGCAATACATCACCATGCGTTGACACACTGGCATGTCGCCCGTACCATTCATTTCAAGCACTCACGTTCAGTTCGAAGTGGGTGCAGGGCTCGCGTCCTCGCGGGCCTCAACACTGAACGGAGGATTCCGATGGCCGCGAAGAAGAAGACCGCGAAGAAGGCCGCGTCGAAGAAGACCGCGACGAAGAAGACCGCCCGCAAGGCCCCTGCCGCCAAGCGCGGTACGGCCAAGAAGGCCGCCGCGAAGAAGCCGGTCGCCAAGAAGGCCGCGAAGAAGAAGACCGCTTCCCGCCGGAAGGCTGCGACCCCCGCGGCCCCGTCGACCCCGGAAGCCTGAAGTAACGGCGTCATTTCGGGCGTCGGTTGACGTCCGGTGAACGGCTCGGCGAAACCCGCCGGGCCGTTTTTCTTTTGCGGGCCAGGGGTTTACGTCTCCTCGTGTGTCCGCCCGGGAGGGGCCCATGTCGCTGCGTCCGGTGGAGTTCGGTGAGGTCGTGGCGGAGGCCGCGGCCCGGCTGGTGGGCGCGGTGGCCCAGAAGGCGTGGTGCCCGCTGCCCCGCCTGGCCTACCTGGAGCTGCGGGTCCCCGGCAGATCGGTCGTGCTCTGTCTCTGCGCCGAAGGCGAGCTGTCGCGCCTGTCCGTCGCGGAGGACCGCTTCCCCACGCCGGGCGAGCCCGCCCCCTTCCAGCGCTGGCTGCGCCAGGAGCTCACCGGCTTCAAGCTTGCGGCCGCGCGCTACCTGGAGGAGAGCCGCGCCATCATCCTGGAGTTCGATCGCGAAGACGTGCGCCGCCGGCTGGTGCTGGAGGTGGGCGCGCCCGGAGGCCTGCTGCTCCTCAGCGACAACCACCGGGTGCTGATGCTCTCCGGCGAAGGCTTCGGCCCACGGCGCAACCTCTATCCCGGAGCGCAGTGGTCGCCACCGGAGCCCGTGTCCGCGGAGGCGCTGGCGAAGGGCCGCGCGCAGCCTTCACGTCTGGAGCCGAAGGAAGAAGACGCGCTGCCCAGGCTGCAGGCCGCCGAGCGGGTGCTCGGACAGAAGGACCGCACCAGCCGCGCGGACACCATCCGCCGCCGGCTCGCGCAGCCGTACCGGGCGCGGCTGAAGCGCTCCTCGCGCACGCTGGAGAAGGTGCGCGCGGAGGCCCAGCGTGGCCCGGAGGCGGAGAAGCACCGCGAGGTGGGCGAGCTGCTCGCGCAGAACCTGCACCGGCTCAAGCGCGGCGCGTCCCAGGTGACGCTCACCTCCTATACGGAGGCGGGCGTGGAGGAGGTCCAGGTGAAGCTGGACCCGAAGCGCACCCCGAAGGAGGAGGCGGACTGGCACTTCCACCAGTACCGGCGGCTGCTGCGCGGCGTGGAGCAGGCCCGCCACCGCGAGGCGGAGCTCGCGCGCGAGGTGGCGCACGCGCAGACGGCGCTCACGCAGATTGAAGCCATGGATGACGCCGCGCTGCTCGCGCAGGTGGAGGTGCTCCAGGTGACCCAGGGGGAAGAGGGCCCCAAGGGGGGCCTCCCCTTCAAGGAGTACGTGGGCCACGGCGGCGCGCGCATCTGGGTGGGGCGCGGCGCGGAGGACAACGACCAGCTCACCTTCAAGGTGGCCCGCCCGTGGCACCTGTGGCTGCACGCGCGGGGCCTGCCGGGCAGCCACGTGGTGGTGCCGCTGGAGAAGAACGCGGAGGTGGCGCAGGAGGTGCTCCTGGACGCGGCGCACCTCGCGCTGCACCACTCGGGGGCCAAGGGCGAACCTCGCGGCGAGGTGAGCTACCTGCCGGTGAAGTTCGTTCGCAAGCTGAAGGGCGCTGCCCCCGGGCAGGTGACGTATGCCCGGGAGAAGACCTTCGTGGTGCGCATGGAGCCGGAGCGCATGGAGCGGCTGCTCAAGTCGCGCCATGGCGACCCGGGCTCCCTGCCCTGAAGGACGATGCCTCTGGGACGAATTCAACCCGGGGTGTCACGCCCGGGGTGTGGGCCCGGTCGACAGGCGGACGGGCATCCAGCCCCTGGCCTTGAGGTTCGGGAAGTGCCGGGTACGATGCCCCCCGCGTGACGCCCGAAGCCTTCCGCCAGATGTCCCTGTTCCCGCGTGGCTCGTCCGCGGAACGCGCCGCCACTCCCGCGCAGCGCGCGCCGGAAGGGCAGGCGCCCCTGCCGCCGCGCAACCGCGTGGCGGAGGAAGCGCCGCGCGTCCTCACCGCGTCGCGCGAGGAGCTCTGGTCGCGCGCGGAGTCGCTCGCGTGGCGGCTGAGCGCGAACCTGGGCATGCCGGTGCGCCTGGCCGTGACGGACAACCGCTCCACCATGGTGTCCTTCCGCCGCGGCTCGCAGGTGCTCCAGCTGCGGCTGCACCACATGTTCCTGGACGCGCCCGAAGGCATCGTGCGCGCGGTGGCGGACTACGCGGGCCGGGGGCACCGCGCCGCGGGCGCCCTCCTGGACGAGTACATCCGGGGCCAGCAGCCGCTCATCCGCCAGCTGCGCCGGGAATCCGACGCGGAGCTCAACCCGCTGGGCCGCTGCTTCGACCTGCGCGCGCTCTACAACGGCGTCAACGAGGCCTACTTCCAGAACGCCATCCAGGCCCGCATCGGCTGGGGCCGCATGCCGCCGCGCCGCCGCCGCAAGTCCATCCGCCTGGGCGTCTACGACCACCAGACGCGCGAAATCCGCATCCACCCCGCGCTGGACAAGCCGGACGTGCCGGCCTTCTTCGTGGAGTTCATCGTCTTCCACGAGATGCTCCACCAGCTGTTCCCCAGCAGCAATCGCACCGGGCGCCGCGTGCACCACCCGCGCGCCTTCCGCGAGCGCGAGCGCACGTACCCGCACTACGCCGCCGCGCTGCGTTGGGAGCGCGAGAACCTCGGCACGCTGCTGCGCGGTTGAGCGCACGCCGAGCGGCCTGGACATTTACTGGTTTACCTGCTCGGTCGCGCTCCGTGACTCCTTGACCGAAACGCGCTGGAGCCGGATGTTCGGCTTCATATGCGACGAGCAAAGATTGTCTGCACCCTCGGCCCTGCCAGTCAGACCCCGGAGATGTTGGAAGCGCTGCTGGAGGCCGGCATGGACGTGGCCCGGCTCAACTTCTCCCACGGCAGCCACGAGCAGCATCAGGCGAACATCGACATGCTGCGCGCGGCCTCGCTGAAGGTGCGCAAGGCGGTGGGCATCCTGGGCGACCTGCAGGGTCCCAAGATTCGCACCGGCCGCTTCGTCACGGGCAGCACGGAGCTGAAGCACGGCGCCACCTTCCACATCACCACCGACGAGACGGTGAAGGGCACGGACGAAATCGTGTCCACCACGTACCCGCACCTGGCGGCGGACGTGAACCCGGGCGACCGCATCCTCCTGGATGACGGCCTCCTGGAGCTGCGCGTCGTGGAGACGGACAAGAAGCAGCTCATCAAGACGGAAGTGGTGCACGGCGGCATCCTGAAGAACAACAAGGGCATCAACCTGCCCGGCGTGGCGGTGCGCGCGGACGCGCTCACGCCCAAGGACCGCGAGGACCTCATCTTCGGCCTCAAGGCGGGCGTGGACTACATCGCGCTGTCCTTCGTGCGTCAGCCGTCCGACCTGGACTCCGCGCGCCAGGCCATGGCGGAGGTGGGCCGCACGGTGCCCATCATCTCCAAGCTGGAGAAGCCGGAGGCCATCGCGCGCCTGGACGCCATCCTCGACAAGACGGACGGCGTGATGGTGGCCCGCGGCGACCTGGGCGTGGAGATTCCCCCGGAAGAAGTGCCCGCCGTCCAGAAGGACATCATCCGGCGCTCCAACCTGCGCGGCCTGCCCGTCATCGTGGCCACGCAGATGCTCAACTCGATGATCGACAACCCGCGCCCCACGCGCGCGGAGGCCAGCGACGTGGCCAACGCCGTCTACGACGGCGCGGACGCGCTGATGCTCTCGGGTGAGACGGCGAGCGGCAAGTTCCCCCTGGACTCCGTGCAGATGATGGAGCGCATCATCCTGGCGGCCGAGTCCTCCTCCCGCGCGCAGCTCCAGCCGCGCGTGATTGAGGCCCCGCTGGGACTGCCGCTGCACTTCCCGGACGTCATCGCGCGCGTGGCGTGCGAGGCAGCCAAGGCCAGCGGCGCCACGCTCATCGCGGCCTTCACGCTGTCGGGCGTGACGGCGCGGCTGCTGGCGCACTACCGGCCCACGGTGCCGATTGTCGCGTTCAGCCCGAACCAGGAGGTGCGCCGCCGCCTGTCGCTGCTCTGGGGCGTGGTGCCGCGCGTGCTGGAGCCCATCCAGGAGACGGAGACCATGCTCCGCCGCGTGGAGGAGGAGCTGGTGTCGCGGGGCCTCGCTCGCCGGGGCGACCGCATCGTGGTGGTGTTCGGCGCGCCGGTGGGCCAGCCGGGGAAGATCAACAGCCTCCGGCTGCACACCATCAGCGCCTGATGCAGGGCCCTACGCCGGGCTCTTCTTGAGGGCCCGGCGGGGAATCTCCGCCTCGACGAAGATGGTGAAGAGGTCCTGGTCGAGCTGTCCGGACCCCGCCTCCTTCTTGAGGATGTCCAGCGCGAGCGTGTGCGGCACGGCCTTCTTGTAGGGCCGGTCGCTCGCGGTGAGCGCGTCGTAGATGTCGCAGATGGACATCATCCGGGACTGCACCGGAATCTCCGGGACGGCGCGAGGGTACCCCGTGCCATCCAGCTTCTCGTGGTGCGCGTACGCGATCTCCGGCACGCGGCGCAGCGCGCGAGTCCACGGAATCTGCGACAGGAAGCGGTACGTGTGCTCGACGTGGCTCTCGATTTCGCGGCGCTCCTCCGGGGAGAGCGTGCCGCGGGTGATGGAGAGGGATTGGATTTCCTGGGGCAGGAGCAGCGGCTGCCCATGGTCGTGCGCGTCGGTGAACGTGAGCTTGCCCAGCTCCAGGAGCCGCTCGAAGTTGCCCTGCGCGAGCACCGTGGGCTTGTTGCAGGTGAGCAGGAAGCCCATCACCTCATCCAGCTGGGCCAGCTCCTGGGCGAGCCGCGCGTCCTCCTCCTGGTGGATGGAGGGCAGGGCCGCCAGGCCGCGGACCTCCACGGCGGCGAGCCGGCGCCGGGAGCTCTGCAGCTGCAGGTCCTTGCGAGCCAGCTGGAAGCGGGCGCTCAGCGCCTCCAGCTCATGCGGATACAGCTTCTCCGCCTTGACGAGCACGTTCTCGCGCACGCCCACCTTGCCGAAGTCGTGCAGGAGCGACGCGTACCGCAGCTCCTGCAGCTCCACGGCGGTGAAGCGCGTCTGGGCATAGGGGCCGGTGGCGCGGTGCTCCAGCGCCTGGGCCAGGGACACGGTGAGGTCCGCGACGCGGCCGGAGTGGCCCGCAGTGGTGGGGTCGCGCGCTTCGATGGCGACGACGGACGCGGAGACGAAGCCCTCGAAGAGGCGGTTGATTTCTTCGTGGAGGAGGGCGTTTTCAATCGCGCCGGCGGCCTGGGCGCCCAGGGCGAGCAGGAGCTCCTCGTCCTCCTCGTCGAACACCTGCCCGCCGCGCTTGTTGAGGGCCTGGATGACGCCCGTCACCTCTCCGTTGGCGTCGCGCATGGGGACGCAGAGGATGGTGTGGGTGCGGTAGCCGCTGGAGACATCGAAGCTGCTGTTGAAGCGGGCGTCGGCGTAGGCGTCGGGGATGTTGATGACGGCGCCGGTGTGGGCGACCTGTCCGGCGATGCCGCTGCCCATGGGGAGGCGGATTTCATTCTTGGAGCCCTGGGCCACCTTGCTCCAGAGCTCCTCGCGCTCGCGGTCCAGGATGAAGAGCGAGCAGCGGTCCGACTCCACGACCTTGGTGGCCTCATAGAGGATGAGGGGCAGCAGCAGGTCCAGGTCCCGCTCGGCGCTCATCGCCTTGGCGACATCCAGGATGGACGTCAGCTTCGCGAGCCGGCGGGACAGGTTGGGGGAGGCGGGCACGGACTGGGGAAGCACCGGGGCGGGCTCCGTGGGATGCGGCGGATGGCCGCGGGCGTGCCCGGTTTTAGCACGCACGGTGTGTCGGCCGCCCAGGCCCCCCCACCTGCCAGGTCCACCTCTGTCCGCAAGCCCCCTGTCCTGCCGGGCGAAGGTACCCCGGGCCTCCGGAAGCGGTTATGAAGCGCCGCCATGACCCGCCCTGTCCGCATCTCTCCGTCGCTGCTCTCCTCTGATTTCAGCCGCCTGGGTGAGGAGGTCCGCGCCATCGAGGCCGCCGGCGCGGATTGGATTCACGTGGATGTCATGGATGGCAGGTTTGTGCCCAACCTCACGTTGGGGCCGGTCATCGTGGAGGCCATCAAGCGGGTGGCGACGAAGCCGCTGGACGTGCACCTGATGATTGTCGAGCCGGAGAAGTACGTGGACGCGTTCGTGAAGGCGGGGGCGGACGTGCTGACGGTGCACCAGGAGGCGAGCCCCCACCTGCACCGCACGCTGCAGCACATCCGTCACGCGGGGGCGAAGCCGGCGGTGGTGTTGAACCCGGGCACGCCGCTGTCGGCGATTGAAGATGTGCTGGGGGACGTGGACATGGTGCTCGTGATGAGCGTGAACCCGGGGTTCGGGGGCCAGTCGTTCATCGAGTCCTCGGTGGACAAGGTCCGCCGGCTGCGCGCGATGTTGGACGCGCGGGGGCTGAAGGGCGTGGACATCGAGGTGGACGGCGGCATCAACGCCGAGACGGCGAAGCGCGTGGTGGCGGCGGGGGCGACGGTGCTGGTGGCGGGCAGCTACGTGTTCGGCGCGAAGGACCGCGCGGAGGCCATCCGGTCGCTGCGGCCGTCGTGAGTCAGGCGGCTTCGGGCGAAGCGGGGGGGCGCACGGCGGCGGCGGCCATGCGGGCGATGCGGGTCATGAAGGTGGGGTCGCACGGCTTCACTTCGTAGTCGTCGGCGCCCAGCTCGAAGCACACGTGGCGGGTGAACTGATCCTCCACGCCGCTGAGCATGATGACCTTGCAGTCGCGAGTGACGGGGTCCTTCTTCAGCTGCGCGAGCAGGTCCCGTCCATCCTGGTGCTGGTTGATGTCCAGGATGATGACCGCGGGCCGGTGTTTGCGGGCCAGCTCCATCACATTTTCGGAGGTGGTGTCGGACACGCAGACGAGGCCGGAGCGCTTGGCCTCCCGGGCGAGTGCGGACACGACAAGGGGCTCATCATCCGAGATGAGGACAGTGGGAGCAGTCATGGTCCTCTGTGGGGGAACAGGGGCGGATCAACGTGCAACATCTTGGAACTACAGGAAGGCCCGGATCTTGTGAAGAGGGTGAACATTGTCCCGTCCTGAAGGGTAGGTAGGACAACAGT
>NZ_RAWC01000139.1:0-23407 GCF_003611685.1 Corallococcus sp. CA049B
CCCCGCGTCGGAGGGGGCCACCGTCGGGGCGGGAGCGAGGCCCGCGTCGGGCGCGGCCGACATGGCCGGCGTGGCGGAGAGCAGCACGGCGGTGCACACGGGATACAGGAGGCGGCGCATGGGAACAGCACTATCGGTCCGGGGCTCCGCGCCGGACAAGTCCGGGGGCCGCGTGGGACGATTCCTGACGCTGCTCGCGTTGCTGCTCGTGGGCCTGGGGGCCCTGCCCGCGCGGGCGCAGGACAGCGCGCCGGATGCGTTGTTCGGCCTGCCGCTCGTCGTGCGTGAAGGTGGCTGGGCGCGCTACGTGAACATGTCGCCGGACGGGCCCCCGCAGTTCGTGATCAAGCTGGGCGGTCCGGGACGCCACGAGGGCAAGCGCGGCCGGTGGATCGTCATCGAGCTCGACGTGCCCGCAGCCGGACGCGTGGGCTTCGACTTCCTGGTGGAGGGCGAGCGCTTCAGCGCGAAGAGCGTGCTGCTCATGCGCCTGCGCGTGCCCGGCCGTCCGCCGAAAGACACGCCCGCGCCGTTCAACAAACCGGGCGCCGACCGGAGGCCCCACCCGCTGCGGGAGACGACGGAGACGATCGCCGGCAAGAAGCTGGCGGTGTCGGAGTACTCGTACGCCGGAGGCATCATCGCCCAGTGGTCCCCCAGCGTCCCGGTGCTGGGCCTGGTGAGCGTCTCCGGCACGCAGTCCTTCCGGTTGGAGGCCTTCGGCGTGGGCGGAGACCCGTGGAAGGACGCTACCGCCGCTGGGAAGTAAGGCCCGCTCCGGCGAGCGCGGTCCGCACCGCGTCCTCGTCCGAGCTGGCGAGCCGCGCGGCCAGGAGCAGCCGCGTCCCCTGCCCCGCCTGGAGGCGCACGCGGGGCAGGTCCCCCGTCTCCCGCTGGAGTGAGAACCACTCCAGCCGGGAGAACGGCGTGCGCCGCCCCAGCGAATCGATGAAGCCCGTGGGGCCCAGGAACAGCGCGGGCACGCCATGCAGCCCCACCCCCGCGAGCCACCCGGCGACGCCCAGGCAGAACGTGGCCAGCGCGGGCCGCCCCTCCGACGAGAAGAGCCGCAGGCCCACCAGCGCCAGCACGGCCATGGTCGCGAGCACCAGCGCATAGGTGCCCATCTCCGCGCGCGAGCGCAGCGCCAGGAGTCTCCCGCTCCGCAGCAGCGCCACGAGCGCCCCCAGCGCCAAGAGCGCCAGTCCCGCCGAGGCCACCGCCACCCCCAGCGCCATCATCCCGGGACGGCCTCCCAGCTCCCGCGACTCGCGCACGAGCCACGCGGCGCAGCCCGCGAAGAACGCCAGCGTCACGCCATGGAAGGCGGCCGTGGAGACGGGGCGCGTGGGGAGGCTCTGAGGCGTCACGAGGCCTTCCTACACCATCGCGCACCCCGCATCCGGGCGAGAGGAAACCCCCGGCGTCTCCCGCTTCCGGCACAACCAGAAAAAGCTGCTTTAAATGAATTCACCTATCACCTAGAATCTTTTGCGACGTCGCGGCCCCGGCGTTCCGGGGTTGCTCCCCCCCCGCAGTCACCAGGAGATCCCGGATGCTTCGTCGCACCGCCCTGGCCCTCGCCCTGTGCGCCACGTCCTGCACACAGGCTGACGGGCCTTCCGCAACAGAGTCCCCTCCCCCTGAACAGCAGGAAGTCCTGGGCCGGGCCGAACAGGCCGCGGAGTCCCTGGAGACGCCTGGAGAGGCGAACAGCATCCGCTTCCTGGAGCAGTCCTCCTTTGGTCCCAAGCTGGCGCGCGGCGTGGCCCCCGCGCCGGTGGGCACCGTGGAGCGCGTGATGTCCGTGGGCATCACCCAGTCGCTCACGGAGCAGTTCGCGCTCCAGCCCGCCACGCCGTTCGACGGGGAGAGCGCCCAGGACCTGGGCTCGCAGTTCTTCCAGCGCGCGGTGACGGGGGAGGACCAGCTCCGCCAGCGCGTGGCGTTCGCGCTCAGCCAGATCTTCGTCGTCTCCCAGAACGGCATCCCGGAGTCCACGAAGACGCCCTATGTGGACTCCAAGGTGGCGCTCGCCGGGTACATGAACCTGCTGTCGCAGCACGCCTTCGGCAACTTCCGCACGCTGCTGGAGGCGGTGACGAAGGACCCCGCCATGGGCCGCTACCTGGACATGGCGAACAACCGCGCGTTCGACAAGCAGGGCAACGACATCGACCCGAACGAGAACTACGCGCGGGAGATGCTCCAGCTGTTCACGCTGGGCACGGACAAGCTGAACCTGGACGGCACCCCGGCGCTGGACGCCAACGGCAACCGGCAGCGCGCGTACACCGAGGAGCAGGTGAAGGCCTTCGCGCACGCGCTGTCCGGCTGGACCTGGAACGCCGCCGCGTGTCCGGCCAGGGGCGCCGCCAACAATACGCCCGACTACAAGAACCCGTTGATGCCCTGCAATGACAACCACGACACGAGCAGCCAGGTGCTCCTGCGGGGCGTCACCACCACGGCGAACGGGAACATCACCACGCACCTGAACCAGGCGCTGAACAACGTCTTCAACGACGCCAACGTCCCGCCCTTCATCAGCAAGCAGCTCATCCAGCACCTGGTCACGAGCAACCCGACGCCCGCCTACGTCAAGCGCGTGGCCAACGTCTTCAAGAACGACGGCACCGGCGCGCGCGGCAACCTCCAGGCCGTGGTGCGCGCCATCCTGGAGGACAACGAAGCACGCGGCGCCCAGCCGCCCCTCGCGCTGCGGCCCGGCTATGGCCACCTGCGCTCGCCCGCGCTGTTCGTCACCAACGTGGTCCGCTGGTTGGAGCCCACGCTGGACACGGCCACCAAGGACCCGGGGCTGAAGCTCAGCAACTGGAGCAGGTCGATGAACCAGTCGGTGCCGCGCGCGCCCTCGGTGTTCAGCTACTACCCGCCCAACGCGCCGCTACCGGGCGCGGACGGCCTGGTGGGACCGGAGTTCGCCATCCTGGACACGGCCACCCTCACGGCCCGCGCCAACTTCCTGCACGAGTTCCTCTACTCCAGCGCCGCCACCAACGCGGGCATCACCGTGGACTACGACCTCTTGCCATCCACCCACACGGACCTGGTCGCGTACCTGGGCCGCTACTGGCTGCACGGCACGATGGCGCCGGAGTTGGAGCAGAAGCTGCTGACGGCCATGGGTGACAGCCGGGCGAACACGCTCATCCGCAAGAAGAAGCTGGCGCTCTACCTGACGTTCCTCTCTCCCTCCTTCCAGATCCAGCGGTGAGCCCCATGACCACGACCCGTCGCCAGTTCCTCCGGCGCGCCACGCAGGGCCTGGGCTTCCTGGCCGCCGCGGCCGCCCTTCCCCGCTGGGTGGGCAACGCGCACGCCGCCACCCTTGCTGGCTACTCCGGCAGCCGCGTGGCCGTCTGCGTCTTCCTGCTGGGAGGCAATGACAGCAACAACATCCTCATCCCGCGCGAAGCGAACGCCTACGCGAAGTACCTGGCCGCCCGGCCCACCATCGGCCTGAAGACGGACCAGCTGGACCTCATCAACCCCACGGACCTGGCCGCGGGCTCGTTCGCGCTGCCCAAGACGCTCTCGAAGCTGCGCGCGCACTTCGAGGCGGGCCGCGCCGCGTTCGTGTGCAACGTGGGCCCGCTGGTGCTCCCGCTGACCAAGGCGGACTACCTGGCCGGCGGCACCTCCGTTCCGGAGAACCTCTTCTCCCACAGCGACCAGCAGGACGCCTGGGCGAGCGCGCTGGCGAACCCGGGCTCCAGCACCGCCACCTCCGACATCAAGGTCACGGGCTGGGGCGGCCGCGCGGCGGACAAGCTCCACGTCCTCAACACCAGCACGCCGCCGGACTACCCGGAGGTGACGTCGTTTGGTGGCAAGCCGCGCTTCTGCGCGGGCGTGGACCGCAAGCCCATGATGGTCGCCCCGGATGGCACGCTCGCGTTCCGCACCGTCAACACCCCGCCGTCGGACTTCGACCTGCTCCAGCAGGCGGCGCTGGCGGACGTGATGACGGTGCAGGACGGCAACGTGCTGGAGACGGCCTACGCGGGCGTGTTCACCACGGCGCAGACCTTCTCCTCCGCCCGCGCCGCCGCGCGCGACGCGGCGTGGGCGCAGCTGCCGCAGGCCACCCGTGACGCCATTGAGGGCTACTTCGTGCCCACGCTGCCGCCGGAGGACACCGCGAAGTGGACGCTGCACACGCAGCTCTACCAGGTGGTGCGCGACCTGGTGGCGGGCGCCATGCCGGTGAGCAACGCGGGCCTGGGCCTCAAGCGCCAGGTGTTCTCCGTGGGCTTCGGCTCCTTCGACACGCACCAGAACCAGGACGTGGACCAGCCGAAGCTCCTGGAGCAGTTGGACTTCGCGCTCGACGCCTTCCAGAAGTCGGTGACGCTGCTGGAGACACAGGCCGCCTTCGGCTCCAACGCGCCGCAGGCCACGCTCTTCACCATGAGCGACTTCAACCGGACGCTGCTGGAGAACGGCGACAGCGGCACGGACCACGCCTGGGGTGGCCACGCCATCGTCCTGGGCAACCGCGTGGCGGGCAAGAAGCTCTACGGCACCTTCCCCGACCTGGACCTGTCGGGCTCGCTGGACGGCTCCACGGATGAGCGTGGCCGCTGGATTCCCACGCTCACGGTGGAGCAGTACGGCTGGACGCTGGCCTCGTGGCTGGGGCTGAACACCGCCGCGGAGCGCGACTACGTGTTCCCCAACCTCTCCGGCTACCTGGCGGACGCGGTGGCGCGCGGCTTCCCGGCGCAGGCGCGCAGGGCCAAGGTGGGCTTCATGCTGGCGGACTGACGCCGGCGGGGCCGGGCACGAAGCCCCGGCCCCGACGGCGGTCAGTAGATCTTGTCGCCCTTCTCCACGCCGAAGGGGGAGGCCGGCAGCTGGACGCCGTTCACCGTCGTCCCGCCGTTGTGGATGGCGGGGAACATGGGCTCCATGCTCTGCGGGAACCCGAACGTGGGCTTCGTGAGCGCATCCAGCCGGGAAAGCTCCTCGGCCGTGAGCTTCACGTCGGCGGCCTTCAGGTTGTCCTCCAGCTGCGCGATCCGCCGCGCGCCGATGATGGTCGAGCCCACGCCCGGCTTCGCCATGACCCAGGCCAGCGCCACGCGCGCAGGGGTGCTCTCATGCGCGCGAGCGATGGCCTCGAGCGCGTCGACGACGGTGTACGTCTTCTCGTTCAGGTAGGGCTCGAGGAAGGCGCCGCGGTCTCCCTTCAGCTGGCCCGCGTTCTTGCGCGTGTACTTGCCGCTGAGCGCGCCGCTCTTGAGCGGCGACCAGGGGGTGATGCCCAGCCCGTGCTCCAGGGCCATGGGGACCAGCTCCTGCTCCACGCTGCGCTCCAGCAGCGAGTACTCGATCTGCAAGCCGATGAAGGCCGACCAGCCCCGGAAGCGCGCGGTGACGTTGGCCTCGACGACCTTCCAGGCAGGCGTGTCGGAGACGCCCAGGTAGCGGACCTTGCCGGCCCGGACCAGGTCCTCCAGCGCGGCCATCGTCTCGTCAATGGGCGTGTGCTTGTCCCAGTTGTGCAGCCAGTAGAGGTCGATGTAGTCGGTCTGCAGGCGGCGGAGCGAGTTCTCGCACGCGGAGATGATGGACTTGCGGCCGGAGCCGCCCCCGTTCGGGTCGCCGGGGTAGAGGTTGCCGCTGAACTTCGTGGCGATGACCAGGCGGTCGCGCCGGGCAGCGTGCCTGCCGACGTGGTCACCGATGATCTTCTCGGAGTGGCTCTTCGTGTAGAAGTTCGCGGTGTCGATGAAGTTGCCGCCCAGTTCGATGAACCGGTCGAGGATGTGCTGGGACTCCTCCACGCTGGTGCCCCAGCCCAGGTCTTCACCGAACGTCATCGCTCCAAGGCACAGCGGGCTCACGCGCAGGCCAGAGCGGCCGAGCGTGACGTAGTGGTCGAGAGGCATGGGGTCTCCAGGGGCTGTGTTACCGTTTCAGGGAGGCCGAATGGGTTCAGCCTTGAATTGATTTAATTTTGTACCAATTTCCGCGCAAGGTCCCATGTCGAGAATCGACCCGGCGAAGATCTGGTCGCTGAACTACAACCTGTTGATGTCGGTCATCGCGGGCGTGTCGCCCGACATCTCCGGACTGGGGTTGGACACGAAGGAGCTGTTCGTGCTGGCGCAGGTGGAGGAGCACCCCTACCCGGCCGAGCTGGCGGCGACCCTGAGCATGCCGAAGCCGACCATCACGGTGTACGTGAAGCGGCTGGAGGCGGCGGGCTTCCTGCGCCGGGAGCTCGACGCGGAGGACCTGCGGCGGCACCGGCTGCAAGTGACTCCGGCGGGCCGCAAGGTGACGGCGAAGGGGCTCGCGATGCTGTCGGAGGCGTTCGGCGCGCGGCTCGGCCGCTTGAGCGCGGCGGAGCAGATGCAGCTCCAGCACCTGCTCGAGAAGATGAGCTGACGGCGGCTTGAATCCAGCCGATCCCCTGGTGCGTAATTCCGGCCATGACGCCGAGGCGGTTTCCGCCCGGCCGGGAGCTCCCCACACATGCAGAAGCGTCGCGCGGGTGAAGTGGTTCTGGGTGCACTGGTGTGCTGGATGCTTGCTGCCTGTGGCGGCGACAAGGTGAAGGTCCGGGGCCACGTCACCAACGGAGGCGGTCAGCAGTCGCAGGGGCTCACGGACGGCGCGCCCGCGCTGGCCGGGGATGGAACGGTCTCGGCGGCGACCACGGTGCGGATCAGCCGCGTGGTGGCGGCTGGCGACCTGACGACGCTGGCGGAGGCCGACGTCGCGGCGGATGGCAGCTACACGCTGGAGCTGGACGACGCGGGGCAGCGGCTGGTCATCGAGGCGGTGAACCGGGCGGGCGCCACGGTGGGCTCCGCGGTGCTGGACTCCACGGCGCCGCAGTCCGGTCAGGAGGTGCGCACGGCGCCGCCCATCACGAGTGAGTCCTCGCTGGAGGCGGAGGTCTTCGTCCAGATGGCGCGGGACGGGGACGCGGCGAACAGCGTGGACACGGTGGACCTGCGCGCGCGGCTGAACGCGGAGCAGGCGGCGGCGGTCCGGGGCCAGCTCAAGGAGACGGCGACCGGGTCCGTGGAGGCGCTCGCCGCGGCGGTGCGCGCGGCGCAGGCGACGCGGATCAAGGCATACGCCCGGGCTGGCGTGGTCGTCACGCAGGAGCAGCTCTTCAGCGCGTCCCTGGACGCGTCCGCGCAGTTGGATGCGTCGCTGGATGCCGGCGGACAGTCCGCGGCGGGCGCGTACGACACGTTCTTCGCGGCGGTGCGCGCGGCCACGCCCCAGGCGAACGACGCGCAGGACCAGCAGGCGGAGCGCGAGGCCAGCGTGGCCTACCGCATGGCGGTGGATGCGCGGCTGGCCTCGGGAGCAGGGGTCGCGGTCGCGGACGCGTCGGTGCGGGCCGCCGCCGCGCTGGAGGCCCGGACCACCGAGGCCGCCGTGAAGGCCCTGCTCCAGGGCGCGAGCGCCACCGACCTGACGGTGCAACAGGCGAACACCGCCGCCACGTCGCTGCGCGCGAACCTCTCATCCGCCACGTCGGCCAGCGCCGCCGCGACGGCCTGGACGGGCTACAACGCCCAGCTCGCCACTGGCGGCAGCACGTCCGTGATGGGCGCGCAGCTGGGGGTGACGAGCAGCAACCAGCTCGCCTTCGACTCGGCGGTGCACACGGGAGCGCAGGCGGGCGCGACGCTCGAAGCCACGCTGGTCACGGTGCTGGAACAGTCCGGAAAGGCGTCCGCCACGGTGCTCGCGGACGCGGTGGTCAACGCCTTCGCCACCTATGACGCCGCGGTGCGCGGAGGCGCCACCGCCACCCTGACGGCCTTCGGACCCAAGGCCACCACCGGCGTGGAGCTGCTGATCATCTCCGAGGGTTCGTTCCGGCTGCGGTAGGTGTGGTGCCCGGGGCTGCATCCATCTGGACGTGGCCTCGGTGTCAGGTGGCGGAGTCCTCCGCCCGTGCACGGCTTCACAGGGCTCGTTCGACTGTAGGAGCCTCTCGGGAACGGGTTTGTTCCAGGGGGCTCCGCATGCGGATCCATTGGTCGTTACCGCTTCTGCTCCTGGCCATCGCCGGATGCAGTGGAGCCTCTCGCACGGTGCGACTGGACACAGGCGACGGTACATCCGTCAGGATCCATCCGCGCGCGAATGACGCGCCGGTGAGGGTGGACGCGGATGACTTCGTAAGGGCCGTGGAGAAACTGGCTCGTTCCGTGAGGCCCTCAAGTCAGCCCCAGGAAGCAGCCCGACGTCTGTGGCAGGTGGATCCGCGCAGCGGGTCATATCTGTTCGACCCAACCAGCCGTCGCATCACCCCGCTCGGGCCAGGCGAACACACGGAGGCGTACGCCTCTGCCCCGGACGTAGACCTGACGCGCGCCTACCTGCACTGGTGCGAACGCACGGGCAGACCTGGCGATTGCCTGCGCCTGCTGGTGGAAGGTCCCACGGTCACTGGGGATGGGCGCTATGCGCTGGCCATGGCGCTCGCCCAGGGTGTCGTCCTGGAGGAGATGCAGGATGCATTCAGGAACATGGCCGATCCCCAGGCGGTGCTGACGACCGTCCTATGGACCTGGACTACGTATCTCATCCTGCTCTCGGTGCCGGAGCCCCTCTCCAAGGGAGTCGCGGCGGTGATGACCGCCACGCTCATCGCCTACGTGGGCGTCGACACCTTCTGGAACCTCATCGTGGGCTTCAAGCAACTGGTGGAAGCCGCGGACCGGGCCACCACATTCGGAGCGCTGCGGGAGGCAGGGGAACGCTACGGCAAGATCATGGGCCGCAACGCGGCACGAGCCTTCGCCATGCTGGCCACCGCGGCGATCGGCTCCTCGGCCCCCGCACTGGCGGCGAGGGTTCCCAGGCTCCCCGGCTCCGCACAGGCGGCCCTACAGGCAGAGACCCAGATGGGGTTGGTACTAACGACAGTGGGAGACGTGACGGCGGTCTCGGTAGGTGCCTCGACTGTCACGCTCACTCTTGCTCCGAATGCAGTAGCAATGAGCGCGCGCGACACGCCCTCGGGTGGCGCCGCCCCGATTCGCATCGGCATTCCAGAAGGGAGGGCGAAGCACATCTTCCGATCGGCGCCAGGGCATCTCCCTGACACACCCGGCAATCGGCGGCTGCTTCAGGAGCTGGCGGCGGATGAATCCGCGAGGCTTGGAACCGACCAGTTCGGCAACATGTGGTCCGCGAGACTCAATCCGGATGGCACTCAACTCTGGGTCCAAGTCCGAAAAGGAGAGATCATCAACGGAGGACTGAATCCGGTGGCACGCGACTACAACACCCAGATGGGGCTCTCCGCTCCCACCCGCCCATGAGGCCACGATGAATGACGTGCTCACAATCAAAGAGGCCTACGCAGCGATGTACGAATACCTCAAGGGACTGTACGCGCTGACTCCTTCGGACGAGCTGGGCGGACTGCTGGGCAGCATGTCCCTGCTCGATGACGGCACTCCCGCGGACCCCGCCGTCTGGGCGGACTGGTTGCTCGCCGTGCAGAAGGCGCGGCAGGGCGCTGTCGACATGCGACTGAAGCTCAATCCGGAGTAAGAGCATCGGCAGGGCGACTTTGCCCCCGCTCCTCCCGCCGCAGCGAGCGGTCCAGCACGAAGTTCCCGAACGGCACCAGCGACGCGCCGAACACCGCGAGCGAACGGCGCGCCGTCCAGCCGTGTTCGGATGCCGCGCGAAACAGGGACGACACGAAGAGCAGGAACAGGAGCCCGTGGACGCTGCCGGTAATCCTCACCGCCAGGGGCTGATCCAACAGGTACTTCACCGGCATCGCGATGAAGAGCAGCCCCAGGAAGGACATCCCCTCCAGGAAGGCCACCCACCGCAGCTGTCTCAGCGCATTCATGTGTCCACCCAGGGCCAGCGCGGCCGGAAGACCATCAGCACCAACACGCAGAAGAACGGCACCGCGGCCCAAAACGCCCCCGCCACCGTGCGCCGCCCCCTGGACGCCATGGCCACCAGCGCCAGCTGCGACACCAGCGACAGCGTCAGCCCGCCCAGGATCCACGCCTCCGTCAACGCGATGTTGAACTGGAGCGTGAGCAGGTAGCCCGCCGTCCATGTCACCACCAACCCCGGTGACGCGATGGCGTGCACCGCGCGCTTGCGGTCCCAGGACTCCGTCGCGGCCAGCGCCCCCACGAGCCCGCCGCCGTAGAGCACCACACCCACGAACTTCAGCAGGAGCAGCAAGCGGTAGATCAACACCCGGCACCCTCACCGTGCATTCGACACACCCCGCCTGTATGGCACGCGCGTCATCCGCGCGGTGAGTGGCGGAAACGCCAGCTTTCAACGACTTCCCGCCACGGTCCCCGGCTGGCGGGAACACCCCCGCCCTGGCATCTTCCCGCCATGCACACCGTGGCCATCGTCGCGCTGGAGGGAGTCGTGCCCTTCGACCTCTCGATTCCCACCGAGGTCTTCGGCCGCGTGCGGTTGCCGGGCGGCGGCGCGGGCTACCAGGTCCGAGTCTGCGGCGTGACGCCCGAGGTCCACGCGGGCGCGTTCCGGGTGAAGACCCAGCACGGCCTGGGCGTGCTGGCCCGCGCGGACACCATCGTCCTGCCCGGCATCGCGGAGGTCTCCGCACCCTTTCCACCCCAGCTCCTGAAGGCACTGCGCGCGGCGGCCCGCCGGGGAGCGCGCATCGCGTCCATCTGCTCCGGGGCCTTCATCCTGGCCGCGACCGGGCTGCTCGACGGGCTGCGCGCCACCACCCACTGGCTGGGCACGGAGGAACTCGCCCGGCGCCATCCCCTCATCCAGGTGGATCCGAACGTCCTCTACGTCGACAACGGCCAGTTCCTCACCTCCGCGGGCGCGGCGGCGGGCCTGGACCTGTGCCTGCACCTGGTGCGGCGCGACCATGGCTCCGCCGTGGCGGCGGACGCGGCGCGGCTGGCCGTGATGCCGCTGGAGCGCGACGGAGGCCAGTCCCAGTTCATCACCCACGCACCACCCTCACCGGAAGGCGCGTCGCTGGAGCCGCTCCTGCGCTGGATGGAGGACCACCTGCACCGCCCGCTCACGCTCCCGGCCCTCGCCCGGAAGGCCGCGATGAGCGAGCGCACCCTGAGCCGCCGCTTCCGGGAGCAGACCGGCACCACGCCGCTCCAGTGGCTCCTGCGCGCCCGCGTGCGCCGGGCCCAGCACCTGCTGGAGACCACCGGCCGGTCCGTGGAGGCCGTCGCGGAAGAAGTGGGCTTCCATTCGCCCACCACCTTCCGTGAACACTTCCAGCGCTTCGTCTCCACCAGTCCCCTCGCCTACCGCCGCGCGTTCCGGGGAGCAGCACGGCTCAGTGCTGGTGGCCGAAGCGCACCTCCACCTGGGGGTGCGCCGCGACGAAGGCGCGCAGCTTCTTGAAGCTCTCCACGCTGCGCGGCCCGTCCTCCGTGAAGGTGCCCGGCTCCACGTCGTGCTCCCAGCCCCAGCGCGTGTGGCTGGCATCGCCCAACAGCAACACCGGCCCCTTCGTGGAGCGCACGAGGTACGCGGTGCTGCCCGGCGTGTGCCCCGGCACCCAGAGCGCCCACACGGAGCCGTCCCCGAAGATGTCCACCGCGCCTTCGAAGAGGCCCTTCGGGTCGGCCGTGTAGTTCCACTCCGACAGCGCCGGCTTGCCCTCCAGCGCGCGGTCCGTGGCGCCCTGCACCACCAGGTTCCGGAAGGCGCGGAGGCCCGCCTCGCCCGGGCCGGTGTACACAGGCGTCCCCGCCGGTGCGTCCGCCATGCCGCTGATGTGATCCGGGTGCAGGTGCGTGAGGAAGACGCCGGAGAGCGGCTGGGGCTGCTTCGCCAGCCACTCGCCCAGCGGCGCCAGCACCGTCATCTTCTCCAGGTGCATCGCGTTCGCCACGATGCCGCCCAGCGCCGCGCGGTCCGGCGCGTCCCGCAGGGCCGTCTCCACGCCGGTGTCCACGATGTACATCCCCTTCGTCGGGTGGCGCAGCGCGTGGAAGAAGACCTGCACGGGCTCGTCCCCGTCCTCCAGGTGCGCCGCCTTCGCCGCCGGGTGGTCCAGGTTGAGGAGCCCGCCGCGGCCGGCGACCCAGTCGCACGAGGTGACCGTCTCCAGCTCCACCGGCCCGGGCACGTCCAGCTCCGCCAGCACCGCGTCCGCCGGACGCGTCACGCCGAGCGCGGACTTCTGGACGCCGTGCGAGGACGTGGCGCAGCCGGTGGCGAACCCGGCGACACAGAGGCAGAGCGCGAGCAGGGAGGACTTCATGGCGGACTCCTTCTTCCTTCCGGCGCGAGGCACCGGGCGTTCGGGACAGGCGGCACGATGCGCGATGCGTCCGTGGATGGGAATCCGCGAAAACGGCATGATGCCATCCATTCATGGATATCTCCTGGGATGACGCCCGGCTGTTCCTCGCCATCGCGGAGACGGGCAGCTTCAGCGGGGCCGCGCGGCGGCTGCGCATCGGACAGCCCACGGTGAGCCGGCGGCTGGCCGCGCTGGAGTACGCGGTGGGCTCCGCGCTGTTCCGCCGGAGCGTGGATGGCGCGGCGCTCACGGCGGCCGGAGAGCGGCTGCTCGTGCCCGCGAAGAAGATGGCGGAGTGGGCCGGGGAGCTGCACCGCGCGGCGGAGTCCGCGGACAGCTCTCCCCGGGGCATCGTGCGCGTGACGGCCACGCCCTACATGAGCTTCGACTTCCTGGCCCCCTTCGCCGCCTTCGTCTCCCAGAAGCACCCGGGCCTGCGCCTGGAGGTGCAATCCCAGATTCAATACCTGGACCTGGGACGCGGCGAGGCGGACCTCGCGCTGCGCGGACGGCCGCCCACCAGCGCGGACCTGAAGCTCGTGGACACCCTGGAGGTCCCCAACGCCGTCTTCGTGTCCAAGGCCCTCAAGGCCAGGCTGCCAAGGAAGGTGTCGCTCCAGCAGTTGCCCTGGGTGGCCTGGGCGCCGCCCTACGAAGCCGTCCCACCCAACCCCCAGTTGGAGTCGATGATCCCCGGCTTCTCCCCGTCCTTCACGGCGGACAACTACCTGGTGATGCTCGCGGCGGCGGAGGCCGGCCTGGGCGCCATGGTGATGGCGCGCATGGCGCACCGCTTCCCCCGCCTCACGCGGCTGGTGCCGCTGGAGCTGGACCTGGGGCCCTTCTCCCGGAGCCAAACGCACCTGGTGTGCGCGAAGTCCGCGCTCGACATCCCCCGCGTACGGCGCGTGGCGGAACTGCTGATGGAGGAGTTCCAACGAATTCGCCTGGGTCGATGAAAACCCCCAACGGCCGGCAGCCCGCGTATTGTCCCCGTCATGCAATCCGCACGTCCCGCCGCAGCCTCCTACGTCCTCATCGATGCCGAGAACGTCGATTGGGCCGTCTCCAACATCGTCGGGCGCAAGCCCGAGCCCCAGGACCGGGTGCAGTTCGACCGGCTCGTCGCCTTCTGCGACACGTACTTCCCCAAGCCCGTGCGCTGCGTGGTGGTGCTCAACTCGCGCGGCGAGCAGCTGCCGGACGCGATGATTGGCTTCGTGCGCGCGCTGAAGTCCGCGGGCTGTGAGGTGGCGCTGCTGCACGGCCGTCCGGACCAGAAGGTCGTGGACCTGGGCATCCTCAAGCTGCTGGAGAACATCCGCACCCAGCGCCCGGGAGCGGCGGTGGGTCTGGCCAGCCATGACGGCGCGGACTTCGCGGAGGCGCTCAAGCCCCTGCTGGAGGAGAAGCGCCAGGTCGCCGTGCTCGGCCTGCGCGAGTATGTGAGCCAGAAGTTCCGCGAGCTCACCCCCATGGGCCTGAAGGTCGTGGACCTGGAGCTCAACGCCCGCGTGTTCCAGCGCCCCCTGCCCCGGCTGCTGCCGGTCAACGTGGACGAGTTCGATCCTTCGCTGTTCGTCTAGCCGCGGTTTCCACGCCGGAGTCCGTCCATGTCATCCGAGTCCGTCCCCCAGCGCGGCGCCGCGTCCGCTTCGCTGCACGCCCTGCTGGAAGCGGAGTGGCAGTACTCGCTCCAGCAGTACCCCACCTACGCGTCGCTCCTGGGGGACCGGCGCTGGAATGACCGGTGGGATGACCTGAGCCTCGCGGCGCTGGAGGCGGATCACCAGCACAGCCACGCCGTGCTGCGCCGGCTCCAGGACGTGGACCGCGCCTCGCTGGACAGCGACGCGGACCGGCTGCACCTGGACCTCTTCCGCCGGATGCACGAGACGTGGATCGAGGAGTACGGGGTGAAGTGGCACCTCATGCCCCTCAACCAGATGGGGTGCCTGCCGGAGGGGCTCAAGATGCCGCCGGGGCTCCAGACGGCGTATCAGCTGGCGGACACCCTGCGCTTCGAGACGGTGCGGGACTACGAGGACTGGGTGAAGCGGCTGGAAGGCTTCGGCGCCTACGCGGATCAGGTGGTGGCGCTGATGCGCGAGGGCATGCGCCAGCACCGCATCCACCCGCGCATCGTGCTCCAGCGCATCCCGCCGCAGCTGGAGCGGCAGGTGGTGGAGGACCCCACGCAGAGTGGTTTCCATGGTCCCTTCACCCGCATGCCGAAGGACTTCTCTCCAGAGGACGCGCGGAGGCTTTCGCAGGCCGGCCGTGAGGCCATCGCGAACACCGTGGTGCCCGCGCTGAAGCGCGCGCTGGACTTCGTCACCACGGAGTACCTGCCCGCCGCGCCGGAGACCGTGGGCGTGTGGCAGTTCCCGGATGGCGAAGCGCTGTACACGGTGCTCGCGCGCCGGCACACGACGACGCGGATGACGCCGGAGGAGATCCACGCGGTGGGCCTGGCGGAGGTCCAGCGGCTGCGCGCGGAGATGGACGCGGTGATGGCGCGCACGGGCTTTACCGGCACGCTCCAGGGCTTCTTCGAAATGCTGCGCACGGAGACGCGCTTCTACGAGCCCACGGGCGAGTCGCTGCTCGCGCGCTACCGGGCGCTGGCCCGCCGCATCGATCCGCTGCTGCCGCGGCTGTTCCGGACGATGCCGAAGACCCCCTACGTGGTCGAGCCCATCGCGGAGGCCATGGCCCCGGACGTGACGACGGGCTTCTACTTCCCGGCCGCCGCGGACGGCTCGCGCCCGGGCACCTTCCAGGTGAACCTCTACCGACCGGAGACGCGGCCCGTCTGGGAGATGGTGCCCCTGACGCTGCACGAGGCCGTGCCTGGCCACCACTTCCAGGTGTGCCTGGCCAACGAGCAGACGGACGTGCCGGACTTCCGCCGCTTCACGTCCTACGTGGCCTTCGATGAGGGCTGGGCGCTCTACAGCGAGTCCCTGGGCGACGAGCTGGGGCTGTACGACGACCCGCACGACAAGTTCGGCCAGCTCGCCTACGAGATGTGGCGCGCGGTGCGGCTGGTGGTGGACACCGGCCTGCACGCGAAGCGGTGGACGCGGAAGCAGGCGCTGGACTTCTTCATGGAGAACGCGCCGCGCCAGGAACTGGACGTCACCAACGAGGTGGACCGCTACATCGCGTGGCCCGGCCAGGCGCTGGCGTACAAGGTCGGCCAGCTGCGCATCCGCGCGCTGAGAGACAGGGCGGAGGCCGCGCTGGGGACGCGCTTCGACGTGAAGGCCTTCCACGACGAGGTGCTCCTGACGGGCTCGCTGCCGCTGGACGTGCTGGAGGCGAAGGTCGACGCGTGGGTGGCGCGGGAGTCCGCGTGAAGCGTCCGCTCGTCGCCGGGCTGGTGCTGGGAGGCCTTGCCCTGCTGGCGATGGCGGCCTGGGTCGCGGTGCGCAGCGCGCGCTACATCTCCCAGGAGGTGCACCCGCCCCGGCAACCGGTGGGCAGTCCTCCGAAGGACGCGGAGCTCGCCGGCCTGCGCGACGTGGCGTTCCAGGACCGCGACGGCCTCCAGCTCAAGGGCTGGTACCTGCCGCCGCGCGACGGGGCGCTCGTCGTCCTGGTCCATGGGCTGTCGGGCAACCGCACGCAGCTGTTGCCCGAGGCTCGCTTCCTGGCCCGGGCCGGGTACGGGCTGGTGCTCTTCGACCTGGGCGCGCACGGCGAGAGCGGCGGGACGGTGTCAACCTACGGCGACCGCGAGGCGGCCCAGGTGCGGGCGGCGGTGGACTTCGCCGCGCTCCAGCCGGAGGTGGACGCGAAGCGCATCGGCGCGCTCGGGTTCTCCCTGGGGGGCTACTCCGTGCTGAAGGCCGCGGCGGAGGATCCGCGCCTCAAGGCCGTGGTGGTGGAGGCCGCGGCGGTGGCGCCCGCGCAGGCGCTCCAGGACGAGCTGGGCCACTGGGGTCCCCTGGGCCTGTGGCCGGCGCTGGGGGTGATGAAGCGCGCGGGCGTGGACGTGAACGCCGTGCAGCCCGCACGGCACATGGCCGCGCTCGCGGGCCGCCCCGTCCTGCTGGTGGCGGGAGAGTCGGATCCGTGGGTGCCGGACGCGGCCCTGGACGACCTGCTCCGCCAGGGTCAAGGCCCCTGGGAGAAGTGGCGCGTGCCGGGCGCGGGGCACGAGAGCTACCTCCCGATTTCGCCCGAAGAATATCCACGCAGGGTGCTGGCGTTCTTCTCGCGCTTTCTCTGAATGTGGTGGTTGGGGAGCGGCCGAGGGTCCGTCGGGATGTAAGGAATCTGCCCAGACGCGATCATTCCATTCCAGGCATGGCATGCTGTGCGACCGGGTTGGCCCGTCTTTCCCATCCTCTTCAATCTCAAACGCTCGGAACCTGACGGTCTGATGGCCCTGGGGGATAAGTCCGTGGACGCAGCGCACATGCAGACAGTGGTGGCGCGTTTCACCGCGCAAGCGTCCCGGACGCCTGACGCCGAGGCGGTCCGGTTCGAAGGAGCGGGGCTGACGTACGCGGCGCTGGACCGCCGCTCCAACCAGCTCGCGCACCACCTGCGGGGCCTGGGGGTCACCACGGACGTGCTCGTGGGCGTGTGCCTGGAGCGCTCGGTGGAGATGGTGGTGGCGGTGCTGGCCGTGCTGAAGGCAGGCGGCGCGTATCTGCCATTGGACCCGGCCTATCCCCCGCCACGTCTGGCTTTCATGTTGGAGGACGCGAAGGCGCCGGTGCTGCTCACCCAGGCGAAGCTGCGCGCGGGGCTGCCTGCCTTCGCGGGCCCGGTGCTGTGCCTGGATGAGTCCCCTGCCCTCTTCGCTCCGGAGGCCCCGGGCTCGCCGGTGGACGCGTCCAGCCTGGAGGGGCTGGCCTACGCCATCTACACGTCCGGCTCCACGGGCACGCCCAAGGGCGTGGCCATGGGACACCGGCCGCTCGCCAACCTCATCGCGTGGCAGCTGGGCCAGTCCATCGCGGGGCCGGGCACGCGCACGCTCCAGTTCTCCCCGCTGTCCTTCGACGTGTCGTTCCAGGAGCTGTTCGGCACCTGGTGCTCCGGCGGAACGCTGGTGCTGGTGCGGGACGAGCTGCGGCTGGACGCCGTGCTGCTGTTGCAGCTGTTGGCGGACGAGCGCGTGGAGCGGCTGTTCCTGCCCTTCATCGCGCTTCAGAACGTGGCGGAGATCGCCACCTCGCACCAGAAGGTGCCGCCCGCCCTGCGCGAGGTCGTCACCGCGGGCGAGCAGCTCCAGGTGACGCACCACCTGCGCGCGTTCTTCGCCGCGCTGCCGGGCTGCGCGCTGCACAACCACTACGGCCCGTCGGAGACGCACGTCGTCTCCAGCTACGTGCTCCGGGGCTCGCCCGACACGTGGCCCGCGCTGCCGCCCATTGGCAAGGCGGTGGATGGCTGCGAGCTGCTGGTGCTGGACGAGCAGAAGAAGCCCGTGCCGCAGGGCGAGTCCGGCGAGCTGTTCCTCGCGGGCGTGTGCCTGGCGAAGGGCTACCTGCACCGAGAGGCGCTGACGGCGGAGCGCTTCGTGCAGCACCCGCTCAAGCCCGCGACCGGCGAGCGCGCGTACAAGACGGGCGACCTGGCGCGCGTGCTGCCGGACGGCAACGTGGAGTTCCTGGGCCGCATCGACGGCCAGGTGAAGGTGCGCGGCTACCGCATCGAGCTGGGCGAGATTGAAGTCGCGCTGGGCAGCCACCCGGCGGTGAAGCAGGTGGCGGTGGTGGCGCGCGAGGACGTGCCCGGCGACAAGCGGCTGGTCGCCTACGTCGTCCCGGACGGCGCGCTGGAGCACGCGGCCGGGGCGCTGCGGCGCCACCTGTCCACGCGGGTGCCGGACTACATGGTGCCCTCCGCGTTCGTGGTGATGGACGCGCTGCCGCGCACGCCCAGCGGGAAGATTGATCGCCGCGGCCTGCCCGCCCCGCTGCCCACGCGGCCGGAGCTGCAGCAGGCGTTCGTCGCGCCGCGCTCGCCGCTGGAGCGCACCATCGCGGACGCGTGGGCGCAGCTGCTCCGCATCGACCGGGTGGGCGTGCACGACAGCTTCTTCGAGCTGGGCGGCAACTCGCTGCTCGCGCTCCAGTGCGTGGCGCGGCTGCGGCAGGCGCACGGGCTGGAGATCCCCATCGTCCAGCTGTTCCAGTCCCCCACGGTCGCGCAGCTGGCGGCGGTGCTGACGGGGGACGCGTCGCGTCCGTCGCTCAAGCAGCTGGCGGAGGCGCGGCAGGCGAAGCGGCGGCAGGCGGCGGGCGGCGCGGAGCCGGTGGCCATCATCGGCATGGCGGGCCGCTTCCCGGGCGCGCCGGACGTCGAGACGTTCTGGAAGAACCTGGTGGGCGGCGTGGAGTCCGTCGCCACCTTCACGCGCGAGGAGCTGGACCCGTCCGTGCCCGCCGCCGAGCGCGACGCCCCCGAGTACGTGCGGGCGCGCGGCGTCCTGGACGGCGTGGAGCTGTTCGACGCGGCCTTCTTCGGCATCATGCCGAAGGAGGCGCAGGTGATGGATCCGCAGCAGCGCCTGTTCCTGGAGACGGCGTGGGAGGCGATGGAGTCCGCCGGCTGCGTGCCGGAGACGTACCCCGGCCTCATCGGCGTCTTCGCGGGCACGCACAACAACAGCTACGGGCCGCTGCACGTGCTGCCCCGGCAGGACATCGTGGGCCGGGTGGGCGCCTTCCAGGCGATGGTCGCCAACGAGAAGGACTACGTGGCGACCCGCGTCGCGCACAAGCTGGACCTGCGCGGGCCCGCGCTGTCGCTCAACACCGCGTGCTCCACGTCGCTGGTCGCGGTGGCGCAGGCCTTCTGGGCGCTCCAGACGCACCAGTGCGACGTGGCGCTCGCGGGCGGCGCGTCCGTGACGGTGCCGCAGAGGTCCGGCCACCTGTACCAGGAGGGCGGCATGCTCTCCCAGGACGGGCACTGCCGCCCCTTCGACGCGAACGCCACCGGCACCCTCTTCAGCGACGGCCTGGGCGCGGTGGTGCTCAAGCGCCTGTCGGACGCGCAGGCGGACGGCGACGTCATCCACGCGGTGCTGCGCGGCGTGGGCATCAACAACGACGGCGCGGCCAAGGTGAGCTTCGCGGCGCCGGGCGTGGAGGGCCAGGCCACCGCCATCGCGACGGCGCACGCGAACGCGGGCATCGACCCGCGCACCATCCGCTATGTGGAGGCGCACGGCACGGCGACGCCGCTGGGCGACCCCATCGAAGTGGAGGCGCTGTCGCAGGCGTTCCGCGCGCACACGTCCGACACGGGCTTCTGCGCCATCGGTTCGGTGAAGAGCAACTTCGGCCACCTCACCGCCGCGGCGGGCGTGGCGGGCCTCTTGAAGACGGTGCTCGCGCTGAAGCACCGCGAGCTGCCGCCGACGCTGCACTTCCAGACGCCCAACCCGAAGATCGACTTCCCGCGCAGCCCCTTCTTCGTGCAGGCGAAGCGCTCCGCGTGGCCGGAGGGCACGGGTCCCCTGCGCGCGGGCGTGAGTTCGTTCGGCGTGGGCGGCACCAACGCGCACGTCGTGGTGGAGGAGGCCCCGGAGCGTCCGGCCTCCGGTCCGTCGAAGCCGCGCCAGCTCCTGACGGTTTCGGCGAAGACGCCCGCGGCCGTGACGCAGGCGGCGCTGCGGCTGGCCGCGCACCTCCAGGCGCATCCGGAGGACTCGCTCGCGGACGTGGCGCACACGCTGGCCACGGGCCGCAAGGCGTTCCCGTTCCGCCGCGCCGTGGTGGCCAGCACCCATGAGGAGGCGGTGCGGGCGCTGACGGCCGCGGAGCCTGAGGCTCCCGCGCTGGAGTCCACGCCGCCCGTCGCGTTCCTCTTCCCGGGTCAGGGCTCGCAGCACCCGGACATGGCGCACGGGCTGTACCGCCACGCGCCGGCCTTCCGCGCCACGGTGGATGCGTGCGCGGAGGTGCTCGAGCCGCTGCTCGGGCGCGACCTGCGCGAGGTGCTCTTCCCCAGGGAGCCGGAGTCTCCCGAGGCCGCGGAGGCGCTGCGCCAGACGTCGTTCGCGCAGGCGGCGCTGTTCACGGTGGAGTACGCGCTCGCTCAGCTCTGGTGGAGCTGGGGCGTGCGGCCGGGCGCGCTCGTGGGCCACAGCGTGGGCGAGTTCGTCGCCGCGTGCCTCGCGGGCGTCTTCACGCTGGAGGACGCGCTGCACCTGGTGGCGAAGCGCGGCCAGCTGATGCAGGCGCAGGCGCCGGGCAGCATGCTGTCGGTGCGCCTGTCCGCCGAAGCGGTGGCGCCCAAGCTGACGGACGGGCTGGCCATCGCGTCGGACAACGGGCCCCGCCTGTGCGTGGTGTCCGGGCCCACGGAGGCCGTGCAGCGGCTGCAGGCCGCGCTGGAGGCGGAGGGCACCGCGTGCCGGATGCTCCAGACTTCGCACGCGTTCCACTCGCCGATGATGGACGCCGCGGTGGCGCCCTTCCTGGAGACGGTGAAGGGCATGCGCCTGTCCGAGCCGCGCATCCCCATCGTCTCCACCGCGACGGGCACGTGGCTGAAGGCCTCCGAGGCGACGTCGCCTGAGTACTGGGCGCGGCACCTGCGCGACACGGTCCGCTTCTCTCCCGCGCTGCGCACGCTCTGGGACAAGGGCGACCACCTGCTGTTGGAGGTGGGCCCGCGCGTGACGCTCGCCACGCTGGCGCGGCAGCAGGCCACGGCCGACCAGCGCTCGCGGGTGTTTGCCTCCCTGGGCGAGTCCACCGGCGATGCCGCGGACTGGAGCGCCCTGTTGACCGCCGCGGGCCAGCTCTGGCGCCGGGGCGTGGCCCTGGACTGGCGGGCCTTCCACGGCGACGAGCAGCGCCAGCGCGTCACCCTTCCCACGTATCCCTTCCAGCGGCAGCGCCACTGGATCGACCTCGAGCGGGCGCCAGTGCCCGCCCCAACACCCGCCACCGGAGTCTCCGTGAGCCCCGCCCCTGTTCCCCGTGCCGAGCGTCTCGTCCCCACCCTGCGCAACCTGTTCGAGGAGCTGAGCGGCCTGGAGCTGGCCGACGCGGATCCGGGCGCGAGCTTCCTGGAGCTGGGGCTCGACTCGCTGGTGCTCACGCAGGCGGCGCTCGCGGTGCAGAAGCAGTTCGGCGTGAAGGTGACGTTCCGGCAGCTGCTGGAAGAGGTCCCGTCGCTGGGACAGCTCGCCGCGTTCCTCGACGGCCGCATGCCTGCGGAGGCCGCTCCTGCCCCGGTGGCCGCCGCGCCGGCCGCGCAGCTGACCGCGAACATCCTCGGACAGCCGCAGGTCGCCCCGTCCGCGGGCGCCGCGTTCCCGGCCCAGGCCGCGCCCGTTGCCGCCGCGTTCCCGGTCCAGGCCGCTGGCGCCTTCCCCGCGCAGGCCGTGCCCGCGCAGTTCGCCTCCGCCGGTGCCGCGTTCCAGGCCCAGGCGATGGCCGCGCCCGCCGGCAGCCTCCAGGCGGTCGTCGCGCAGCAACTCTGGCTGATGACCCAGCAGCTCGCGCTCCTGTCCGGTCAGCCCGCGCAGGCCGTGGCCCCGCAGGCCTTCGCTCCGGCGCCCACCGCGCAGGCGCAGCCCGCGCAGGCGCAGGCGCAGGCCGAGCAGGCTTCCGCCGCGCAGCCGCAGGCCGCCCAGCCCGCTCCGGCCGCCGCGCAGGATGAGGCCGACCTCAAGAGCCCGGTGAAGTACGACGTGAAGAAGGCCTTTGGCGCCATCGCGCGCATCAGCCTCGCGCCGAAGGACGCGCTCACGCCCCGCCAGCAGACGTTCCTGGAGGACTTCACCCGCCGCTACAACGCGAAGACGCAGGGCTCCAAGCGCTACGCCCAGGACAACCGCGGCCAGCTGTCGGATCCGCGCGTGGTGACGGGCTTCCGCCCGCTGCTCAAGGAGCTCATCTACCCGCTCGCGGTGAACCGCTCCAAGGGCTCCAAGCTCTGGGACATGGACGGCAACGAGTACCTGGACGCGCTCAACGGCTTCGGGTCCGTGATGTTCGGCCACGCGCCGGACTTCATCACCCAGGCCGTGCGCAAGCAGGTGGACGACGGCTACGAGCTGGGGCCCATGCACCCGCTGGCCGGCGAGGTCGCGAAGCTCGTCTGTGAGTTCACCGGCGCGGACCGCGCGGCGCTCTGCAACACCGGCTCCGAGGCGGTGATGGGCGCGATGCGCATCGCCCGCACCGTCACCGGCCGCAGCACCATCGCCATCTTCAGCGGCAGCTACCACGGCATCTTCGACGAGGTGCTGGTGCGCGGCACCAAGAGCCTGCGCACCGTGCCGGCCGCCCCGGGCATCATGGCGGGCGCGGTGCAGGACGTGCTGGTGCTGGACTACGGCACGCCGGAGTCGCTCGAAATCCTGCGCGCCCGCGCGGACTCGCTGGCCGCCATCATGGTGGAGCCCGTGCAGAGCCGCCGCCCGGACTTCCAGCCGCGCGAGTTCCTGCACCAGCTGCGCGACCTCACCCAGAAGTCCGGCTCCGTCTACATCTTCGACGAGGTCATCACCGGCTTCCGCATGCACCCGGGCGGCGCGCAGGCCCTCTTCGGCGTGCAGGCGGACGTGGCCACCTACGGCAAGGTCGTGGGCGGCGGCATGCCCATTGGCGTCATCGCGGGCAAGCGCCCGTTCATGGACGCGCTGGACGGCGGCCACTGGCAGTTCGGCGACGACTCCGTGCCCACGGTGGGCGTGACGTACTTCGCGGGCACGTTCGTGCGCCACCCGCTGGCGCTCGCCGCCGCGAAGGCCGCGCTGGAGCACATGAAGGCCGCGGGCCCGGAGCTCCAGCGCGGCGTGAGCGCCAAGGCGGACACGCTCGCCAGCACGCTCAACGCCTTCTTCGACGAGGTGGGCGCCCCGCTGCGCATCAAGCACTTCGGGTCGCTGTGGAAGACGTTCGTCACGTCGGACGTCGCCAACGCGGACCTGCTGTTCTGCCTGCTGCGCGACAAGGGCATCCACATCTGGGATGGCTTCCCGTGCTTCTTCACCACGGCGCACTCGGACGCGGACCTGCAGCGCCTCATCACCGCGTTCCAGGACAGCGTCACGGAGCTGCAGGACGCGGGCTTCCTTCCCGGCACGGCCCGCACCCAGGCGCAGGCCCCCGC